>NZ_JBALNY010000245.1:0-2609 GCF_036962145.1 Bacillus sp. JJ1764
GAGATTGCTTGACGGAAGCGTTCTACCTCTGCTGTCACATCATCAACAGATTTTTTATCAAAAGTTAAATTTGGCTCTACAAGCCGATATGCCTTTGCGATCGCGATACCATTAGAAGCTGCTATCCCATTTAAGAATGCCATTATTTTGCCAGTCCTTCTTTTTTCATAGTTTCATCTAAGCTGCTTAGAGCTGTGTCAGCATCACTGCCTTCTGCAGTAATCTTAATTTCCGCACCTTGGCCAATTCCCAGTGACATAACGCCCATGATTGACTTTAGGTTAACGGTTTTTCCTTTATATTCTAAATTAATTTCAGAATCAAATTTACTGGCCGTTTGTACTAGTAATGTTGCGGGTCTTGCGTGTATTCCTGTGTCGGCAATTACTTTGTATTGCTTTTCTGCCATGATAAATCAAACTCCTTTAAAATTAAAATAAGCCAATATAGGAGGCTTTTCTCATATTTTGGCTTTGTTGTTGTTTTTCCATTCATACAATTGATAGAATAGCACTTTTCGTCCTTAGTAGACAACTAAAAATATCACTATTTGTGAAATATCGAACGAAAAAATATTTCATTTTGGTATTATGACTGATTTCACAAGAAATGTCGTTACTTCGAACTATTTGTTCACAATATTGTCAAACTTTCATGAAATATGAAAAAAACTGCCAAGCGGCAGTTTATTCATTGACAGCGTCTGGAATACTTTTTTGATCATCAGCCGGGATGGTAGCGGCTAATAATGCCTCTTCGAGTGCGTTGAAATAATTTTTCTTTTCTGTGTCCGTCCAATTTAGTTTATGAGCTAAATAGTTAATGACCTGAACCTTTGACTTCTTTACTGTCTGAATGTCGAATAAAATGGCACCAGTTCGTCGATTAAAGAAATCTATTGGAGTCATTACCATTTCTTCTTCAATTCCATAGATCAGTTTAGCAAATAAATCTAATGGAATTCCGAAGGACTGTGCATCTTTTTTATTGTTTTTTACCAATTGGTACACTCGGTCGATATTGGAACCATAGGTTCCTGCTAGCAGCTCAGCTTGTTCTTTGGTTAGCCCTAATTCAACGCCCTTATTTATATTCTTCGAAACAAAGTTCCGGTAGTTCGATGATCCCCCTACATTTCCTCCAGAAATTGGCAATTTTTTGGTTTTGCTAGCAGGAAAATGTCTCCCATCTTCTACATTAAAATTACTGGCGATTAGATCTATAACCGTTTCGGCCATTTTCCGATAACCGGTTAATTTTCCACCTGCAATGGTAATTAAGCCTGAATGTGATTCCCAAATTTCATCTTTCCGAGAAATTTCCGATGGATTTTTCCCTTCTTCATAGATGAGTGGGCGAACTCCTGCCCAGCTTGATTCAATATCCTTTTCATTGATTTTCACATCCGGGAACATGTAATTAATCGCATTGATAATATAGCTTCGATCACTTATAGTCATCATTGGATTGATGGCATCTTGATTATAGAATGTATCGGTTGTACCTACATATGTTTTGCCTTCTCTTGGAATGGCAAAAACCATTCTTCCATCTGGAGTATCAAAATAAACGGCCTGCTTAAGCGGGAAGCGGGACTGATCGATTACAAGATGGACTCCTTTGGAAAGCTGTAAGGTTTTTCCTTTTTTTGATTGATCCATTTCGCGGATAGAATCAACCCACGGGCCTGCAGCATTTACAATTTTTTTCGCTCGCACTTCGTATTTTTCTCCAGACAACAGATCCTGCACTAAAACACCTACAACCTTGCCATTTTCATACATAAGATTCAGTACCTTTGTATAATTTGCTGCGATTGTACCATGCTCTACTGCAGCCTTCATAACCTCAATTGTTAATCTAGCGTCATCAGTTCGATATTCTACATAATAACCTCCGCCTTTCAGCCCATTTTTTTTGATTAACGGCTCCTTATTTAAGGTCTCTGGAATAGATAACATGGTGCGTCTTTCTGATTTTTTGACACCTGCCAAAAAATCATAAACTCTTAAGCCAATTGATGTACTAAACTTGCCGAATGTACCACCTTTATGCATAGGAAGCAGCATCCATTCTGGTGTAGTGACGTGAGGACCATTTTCAAAAACAATGGCTCTTTCTTTGCCGACTTCCGCTACCATTTTTACTTCGAATTGTTTTAAATATCTTAGTCCGCCATGAACCAATTTTGTCGACCTGCTGGACGTTCCTGCTGCAAAATCCTGCATTTCTACTAAAGCCATTTTCATTCCTCTTGTCTGTCCATCTAGGGCAATTCCGGCTCCAGTGATTCCTCCTCCAATGACTAACACATCAAATGCTTCAGTTTTTAGTTGTTGAACGATTTCATTGCGGTTTAAGTTTGAAAATTTCATGGTCTCTTCCTCCCAGTTTTAAAGAACATATTATTTAATATGCAAATTTATTTATCAGGGCAAATAAAAAGAGACCACAAAAGACACTACCTTCTTCGGTAATGTTTTTGTGGTCTCTCCTAATCTCCTGCCAAAATATTAACTTATCATTATAATATCATAAGTATTCCGATTTGAATATATTTATTTAAATACCATAGCCGCTTTAACGGCCTTTTTCCAGCCGTCATATAA
>NZ_JBALNY010000246.1:0-4322 GCF_036962145.1 Bacillus sp. JJ1764
AAATATGTCAATGGTTTCGTTAGAAAATTACCAAGAACCCTTATTGAATAACTCTTTTTCAGGTAATCCTTCTTATTGGTCGCCAAAAGGACTTATTGAAGACTTTTTCTTTCAAACTTCGATCTGACTGATTGCCAAGAGGCCTTATTAAATACATCTTCATCCCATTCTCTATCTGAACGGTCGCCAAGAGGTCCTATTGAACATCTCTTATTCCCATTCTCAATTTGAACGGTCGTCAATGCAAAACTAAACGCTAAAAACTTAAACAAAAAAACCCACCATGCAATTAAAAGCATGATGGGTCTTCCCTAAGGATATTATCCCTGTAATTTTTCGCGAAGTACCATTTGCAGGATACCGCCGTGACGGTAGTAGTCAATTTCAACTTCTGAGTCGAAGCGAACAATTACTTCGAATTCTTTCTTGCCGCCGTTTTCATCAACAGCTGTTACTTTAATAAGATCACGTGGTTTTACATTTTCATCCACTTGAACTTCAAAGGTTTCTTTACCAGTTAAACCAAGTGATTCTGCACTGTCACCATCTTTAAATTGAAGTGGAAGCACACCCATCAAAACTAGGTTTGAACGGTGAATACGCTCAAAGCTTTCAGCAAGAACTGTCTTGATTCCTAATAGGTTTGTACCTTTTGCTGCCCAGTCACGGGATGAACCCATACCGTAATCTTTACCTGCAAGAACCATTAAGCCTGTTCCTTGTTCTTTATACTTCATGCAAGCATCAAAAATGGGCATAACTTCGCCTGTTGGCCAATAAGTTGTGACGCCACCTTCAGTGCCTGGTGCGATTTGGTTACGGATACGAATGTTTGCAAAAGTACCACGCATCATAACTTCATGGTTACCACGACGAGAACCGTAAGAGTTAAAGTCACGAAGTTGAACACCTTTTTCTAACAAATATTTTCCGGCTGGAGTATTTTTACCAATAGCTCCTGCTGGTGAAATATGGTCAGTTGTAACAGAATCTCCGAACTTACCAACAATACGAAGTCCTGCTAATGGCTTCACTTCGTCTGGATCTGGTGATAGGCCCTCGAAGAATGGAGGATTTTGGATGTAAGTAGAATCCGCATCCCAAGTATATAACGGCTCATTGCTTGTTTTGATTTCATTCCAACGTTCATTGTCACCAAATACATTCTCATATTCTCTACGGAATAATTCTGGTGTAACAGTACGTTTAACAACATCATTCACTTCGGCAGTTGTTGGCCAAATATCATTGAAGAATACATCTTTGCCATCTTTATCTTTACCAATTGGCTCTTTAGCAAAATCAATGTTAACGGTACCAGCTAATGCATAAGCCACAACTAATGGTGGTGAAGCAAGGTAGTTAGCTTTTACAAGTGGATGAATACGTCCTTCAAAGTTACGGTTACCTGAAAGAACAGATGTAACTAATAGATCATTTTCTGCGATTGTTTTCTCGATTTCTTCTTTTAATGGACCAGAGTTACCGATACATGTAGTACAGCCGTAACCTACAAGATTGAAGCCGATTTGCTCAAGGTATGGTAGTAAGCCAGAATCACGTAGGTAACCTGTAACAACCTTAGATCCTGGAGCCAATGAAGTTTTAACAAACTTTGGAACTTCCATGCCTAATTCCACTGCTTTTTTCGCTACTAATCCAGCACCTACTAGTACATATGGGTTAGAAGTGTTTGTACAGCTAGTGATAGAAGCAATTGCTACAGCACCTGTTTTAATTTCAGTTTCGTCGCCATTATTAAATTTAATAGTAGCAGACTTTTCAAGTTCATCAGCCTGTAAGCCGAAGCCTTGGTTTCCTTGAGGAGCAGAAACAGCCTGAACGAATTCTTCTTTCATTTTTGAAAGTGGAATTAAATCTTGTGGACGCTTAGGGCCAGACAGATTTGCTTCAATTTTTTCAAGGTTAATTTCAATTACATCTGTATATACTGGTTCTTCAGATGGATTGAAGAATAAACCATTAGCTTTACAATATTGTTCAACGACTTTAATACCTTCTTCGTCGCGACCAGTTAAACGCATATATTCAAGGGATTCATTGTCAATAGGGAAGAATCCGCAAGTTGCACCGTATTCTGGAGCCATGTTGGCAATTGTTGCACGGTCAGCAAGTGGAAGTGAAGATACTCCAGGGCCGAAATACTCAACGAATTTACCAACTACACCATGTTTACGAAGAATTTGAGTCACTTTAAGCGCAAGGTCAGTTGCAGTGGCACCATTTGGAAGTTCGCCCGTTAATTTAACCCCAACAACTTCTGGAACTGGAAAATATGAAGGCTGGCCAAGCATTCCTGCTTCTGCCTCGATACCGCCTACGCCCCAACCAAGAACACCTAGACCATTGATCATAGTTGTATGGGAGTCAGTTCCTACTAAAGTATCTGGGTAAGCTTCTAATTCGCCGTCAACTTCAGCAACATGAACAACATCAGCCAAAAACTCAAGGTTAACTTGGTGAACGATCCCAGTTGCTGGCGGAACAGCACGATAATTGTTGAATGCTTTTTGCGCCCAGCTTAAGAACTGATAACGCTCAGCATTACGTTCGAATTCTAAATCCATGTTTACTTTTAATGCATTGTCAGAACCATATGCATCAACCTGTACAGAGTGGTCAATAACAAGATCAACTGTTTTTTCAGGATTGATTTTATCAGGGTCGCCACCTAGGTCAGCCATTGCTTTTCTTAAGGAAGCAAGGTCAACAACTGCTGGAACTCCAGTAAAGTCTTGCAGAATAACACGGGATGGCTTGAACGGTACATCAACCTCTTTAAGCTCATCTGTTCCCCATTTTGCTAAGTTTTCAACATGTTCTTTTGTAATGACACGGCCATCATATTGGCGAAGTACTGATTCAAGCAGCACTTTTACAGAGTAAGGTAATTTTGAAACCTTGCCGATTCCTGCTTCTTCTAAAGCATTCAAACGGTAATAGTGATACGTTTTTCCATCCACATCGAAAGAAGAACGTGCGTGAAACACATCGTTTTTCACCATGTTTAAATAACCCCCTTATTCGTTTTAAAAAAATTTTAATAAATGTAAGTCGAAAAGTTTGAATATTCCCATCTGGTAAAACTTTTCTCACAATTCAATCTTAATACAACCGATTACATAAGTAAATAACAAGAAAGTTATTGCGATTGATAAGTTTTTCTTATGACTTTTATGTATTTCATTCGAAATATTGCGAAAACATTATTATTACCTATGTTATGTTGTATTAGTTCCACCACGGGATTTCAACTATTATTATGGCAAAAAAATTATTATTTGTCATTTATTTCGCACAAATGGAAAAAGTAAATTTATCAGGAGGTGAAGGATGATGTCGAAACGTAGAGCAAACCATATTATCCCTGGTGCAAACGCTGCCAAGTCCCAAGGAATGGGTACAGGCTATAATGAAGAAATCGCCAGTGAACCCTTAACGGAAATGGAAAAACAAAACAATAAAAAGAGAAAAAAGAACCAATAAAGTTAAAAAAAAGCGGGTTTGATTTACCCGCTTTTTTCCATTTATTCGTATTGATTTACTTCTGATACCATCTGTCTTAAATCCTGCTGAAATCTTTCAAGCTGGGCTCTTTGATGGTCTGATGCTACTTCAAGTGCATTTTCGATTTGCTGATAAGCTTCATTCACTTCATTTTTTAAGTGTTTTAATTGATGGCCATAGCTGGCACTATCAGTAACGATGGTTTCATAAAGTCCCTGTGCCTCTTCGTATCCCTGCTGGGCAGCCTGAAACGCCTGTTGTTTGTCTTTGTTGTATGGAAATTTTTGCATTGAAACAAGTTCCTCCTTCAATTTTGTTATCTTTTAAACTGTACAGAAGTGAAAAAAATATTCAGCATAAAAAGACTTAATCACTGCATTCTAACTAATGAGGAGGGATGATCATGAACAAAAACGATGGTGCAGATATGAGAAAAAATGCTCCGAAGCAATCTGGACAGCCGGAGCCATTAAGCGGATCGAAAAAAGTAAAGAACCGTAACCACACTCGTCAAAAACATAATTCACATCACGATATGTAATAACAAGAAGTTTAAAGTGAAAAAACGCTCCCTGCGATTGCGGGAGCGAATTATTTCTATTGAATTGTAACTAATGCTTCCAGGAGTATTTTTTCCTCTTCTGGAGTAACGGTTCGTAAATCAATTAAATATTCATCCTTTTGAATCCTGCCGATGATGGCAGGTTTTGTTTCGGTACGAAGGTTACGGCCTAATTGTTCTGCTGTCAGTTTGTTATGTATCAAAGTGATTACCTTTGTAGGCAGTTCTACAT
>NZ_JBALNY010000247.1:0-2801 GCF_036962145.1 Bacillus sp. JJ1764
CTTCCCCGGTTGCCCATGGATGGGTACCGCCGCAGCCATTGTAATCATAATCAGGGATGATGACAAGCCGAATATTCTCTTTCACTTTTGTCTCTTTTCGCAAAGAGTAACGGGATAGTTCTTCTTCGGTGACCCATTTGATTTCAATAGGTTTGTTTTCTAGTATAATTTGATTCGATAATGATTCAACTTGGGCTGCTTCTGCTTCCGTCAGTTGTTCTGTATCCAAATCAATGGTGACAATGTCATTACCTAAATGAAATCCAACAGTGTTGTAATCAAATAATTGCTCAAAGGCCGCTGATAAAATATGTTGACCACAGTGCTGCTGCATATGGTCATAACGACGATCCCAATCAATTTGCCCGCTTACCTCCATTTTGTGAGAAGGTATGGGTTCTTGAAGATAGTGGCGGATTTCTCCGTCGATTTCCTCAACATTAATAACACGGCTTTGTTCAATAACTCCTGTATCAAAAGGTTGACCACCGCCTGTTGGATAGAAAGCCGTTTGATCTAATACAATAAACCAGTTACCATCCTGGTCCTGCGCTTGTCTTTCTACCTTGGCGGTAAATGACTTTATGTATGGATCTGTATAATAAAGCTTATGTTTCATTACGTCACCTGACTTCTGTAAAAATCCTTTACTATCATTTTCGGTAAAAAACGAAAATAAATCAAGTAAAGCGATGCAAAAAACCTGTTCCCTGAAAGGAACAGGCTATATCTAGCAAAGTAAGATTATTTCTTTCCTTTTTTACGCTGTCCAAATTGAGGAAGAGTTTGACCGCCCATTTGTGGAAAACCTGGTTGCTGACTTCCCATCATTTGTGGAAAGCCTTGCGGAAAACCGCCCATTTGTGGATATCCATGATGATAGTGACCACCATATTGTGGGTAATGCGGATAACCTCCTGTCATTTGTGGAAAACCTGAATATGGATACCCGCCCATTTGTGGATAACCCATTTGTGGGTAACCGAATTGCCCAGGAAAACCGCCGAATTGTCTTTTTTCCATCTTATCCCTCCTAATCATTTCACCTTTAGTGTATGTCCTTTTTTGGGATAAGCTTAGATTAATACCTATAGTAAAAAAAATAGGCTATTCCAGAGTAGGAATGTGCCTATTTTTTTTCGTCCTGTGTATCTTTTTGACCAGGTTTTGCTTTATTATTAGAAATCTCACCGCAGGCAATGCGATTCCCAGAATTTCCCGCTGGTTGTGTCATCCCATCGTCTTTTTTAGACGTTATAACTAGTGAGGTACCTTCCTTGGTAAACAATGATTTTTTTCCATCCTTTAAAGACACATTGGGAGCCATGATATCTACCTTGACGGACTGATCATCCTCAACTATTAAATTTGGAAGATCACCGGCATGAGCCCCTTTAGGATGTAGGAGTCCGTGAGATTTATTTTCAGGGTTGAAATGGTTCCCCGCAGATTTAAAGCTGGGAGCTGAGCATTTCCCTTTTTCATGAATAGCAATCCCGTGAACTCCCGGAGGTAATCCTTTTAAATTGCCGGAGACCTTTACCCCGCTTGATTGCTCCTGCAAGGTAATTTTACCAAGAGAGTCCCCCACAGCGTTATACATGTTTACGTCCATCTTTGTCACATTTTGTTCCATACATCCGGCCAGCAATAATAGCGGAATTATCATCCAAGCTTTCTTCATCTGTAATCCCCCCGCGCTTCTTGCCTTTAGTATGAACTAAATAATTTATCAGTATGCGACAGAAAAAAAGAACAGTTAGTTCGTTAACTGTTCTTTGGAGTGGTTTGGTTTTTCAGTTTTTCTTCTAATTCTTTTGCCTTCTGGGCTTCCCGTTTGGAGATTTTAATAATCAACCTCATGGTGAGTGCCGCTGCAATCATAAATATAATCAAACTAATTGCTGCCGGTATATATTCTGATTTATCTTCGGGAAAGTACAAAAACAATGATAAGACCGCTGGTTGAAACATTTTATTCTCCCTTTCCTCTTTGAGAACAAGCTCTACTAATTATAGCAGTAAAAATGTTTCACACCAATTGATTCGCCTTTACTTTAGGACTTTGATTTTATTAATTTTAACATCCTTTTCCGGCTTGTCCTTTGGGTCAACAGGAGTATCGGCAATCTTATCCACAACATCCATTCCTTCAATTACTTGGCCAAAAACGGTATGACGGCCATCAAGCCAAGGAGTTCCGCCATTTTCATACGCAGCGATAGCTTCTTTTGAATATCCCGCTTTTTCCATTTGCGACTTCATAGAAGGATCCAGCTTGGTGCTTTGCACGATAAAAAACTGGCTGCCATTTGTATTGGATCCGGAATTTGCCATGGATAACGCCCCACGGATGTTAAATAAATTCCGGGAAAATTCATCCTCAAATGGCTTGCCCCAAATGCTTTCGCCACCAGTACCAGTACCATTAGGGTCTCCCCCTTGAATCATGAAATCCTTGATAACCCTGTGAAAAATCAACCCGTTATAATAACCTTCCTCACTATGCTTTACAAAGTTTTCCACAGCTTTTGGGGCATATTCTGGGAATAACTTAATTTTAATCGCTCCCATTGTCGTGTCCATTTCCACTAATCTTTCATTATCAGCTACCTCTGTTGACAGCTGTGGATACACAGTATTCGCCACTTGACCTTCTCCTTCCTTTTGTTCCGTTTTTGTCTGAGTGTCTTTCTTTTTCGCTGCATCCTGCTTCGTGCTTGTCCCACATCCACCAAGCAAAAATAAAATGGATACCATGGTAAAAATCGTCAGCAAACTCTTTCTCATATATTCTAACC
>NZ_JBALNY010000247.1:2879-4590 GCF_036962145.1 Bacillus sp. JJ1764
CGTTATAAAATGAAAGGAAGAAATATGAAGGTAGGAGTGTTTTTGTGGAAGAATTTCAAATTGGCTCAATTGTTACAGGCATTTATAAAACCGGTAAATATATCGGAGAAATAACAGAGGTGCGTCCTCAGCATTATTTAATGCGCGTGCTCGCAGTTGCTAAGCACCCGATGCAGGGAGATCTACACAATCCAAAGGACGCCGATGTATTGATTTTTCACGAAAGAAAAGCTCTTAGCTTCAGAGAGCAGGCAAATATTCCGAAACAAATGGTGAAACCGTTCGATGGGGAAGTTCCGGACTATGTACAGTCCTTAAAAGTGGCTGTGGATAAAATGAAGCAAGAATTGCAAGAAACGGGTACAAAATGGGCTGAATTAAGCCTAGAAACCCTAGGAAACCTTGAGAAGGATTATTTCAAGGAATAATAATAAAGGCCAAATCCGTTTAAGTGATTTGGCCTTTTATGCAAATTCATTTAACAGCTTTGAAAAATCAATTCGGTCACCTATAGTGGTTGGTTTCGGCTTTTCTAAATATCGTTTATCCTTTTCCACCAGTTTGAATATATTGTAGGTAGTCATCGCATCGTCGAGCGCACGGTGATGCCGGCCTGTCCCTTCCTTCCCATATTCCTGTACCGCTTTCCAAAGGCCGGTTTGATTTTGGTCCCCAAAGAACCGCTTGTATTCCATCGAAAGATCAAGCTCATTGGCTTGAAATGGAAATGGAATTCCTGCTGCATAACAATTTTGGCGCAACACTTTCATATCCATGTTCCCCCACGTTACAATGGTGGTATCCCATTTATTTTTAGTAAATTCCTCCAGTTTACGGATAAAATCATAAAAAGAAAGTCCCGTGTCAACCTGCTGCTGTGAAATATGTAAGAATGACTTGCAGCGCTCTGATAATTTTGGGAATTTTAGCGGAGTGACAAAAGATGAAAATTGCTCAGTAATTTGTTCATCGACCACAACTACAGTACCTACCTCAATAATTTCCGGATAGAATTCTTTCATCCGGATATTTCTTTCTGGCATCGTAAATTCAAAATCGATAAACAGATGCTGCCGTTTTGCTGCCATTTACTTTTCACCACCTTTTCCTTTAAATATCCTTACTCCATTATATTGAGAAACCTGTACAAAAATTGTGCTTATTTCTTACATTATAGCATGAATTAAAAATAAATTTTTTAAATTTTTTAACAATACAAGAATGGGAAATTTGCCCACCTTCACCATTATTATTGCTCCTTTTTAATAACCGCCATGGTACACCTAGATACGCAAATGAGGCGGTCTTGTTCGTCAGTAATTTTAATATCCCAAACCTGAGTCGTTTTCCCTTTATGGAGAACAGTACCTGTCGCCGTTACCAAACCTTCTGATTTTGGACGAACATGGTTTGCATTAATTTCAAGTCCGGCTACGATCTCGGTAGATTTGTCACACAGTTCATAAGCTCCCAGGCTTGCCACAGTTTCAGCCAAGGCAACTGATGCCCCGCCATGGAGAATTCCGTATGGCTGCCTAGTCCGTTCATCCACTGGCATGGTTGCTAAGACTTTTCCAGCTTCCATATGCGTTATTTCAATTTTCAAAGCTTCTAAGAGGGTATTCGGAATCATTTTTCAACCTCCGTAATTTTATATTTAAATAAAGATGGACCTTTCTTAATCCTATTCTTTGTTAAGCCTTCATTTTCC
>NZ_JBALNY010000248.1:0-149 GCF_036962145.1 Bacillus sp. JJ1764
ATAGTTTAAAGGTAGAACTAAGGTCTCCAAAACCTTCAGTGTGGGTTCGATTCCTACTGCCCCTGTTAATCTATTATTAAATTATTTTGCTGTGTGGCGGTATTGGTAGACGCGCACGACTGAAAATCGTATTCCTCTGGAGTGTCGGT
>NZ_JBALNY010000248.1:199-2281 GCF_036962145.1 Bacillus sp. JJ1764
TGGAGTGTCGGTTCGACCCCGACCACCGGTATCATTAATTTCTTCGGTAGCGAACGGGAATTACAGAAGAATTAAAGGAATATCAAGACATTAAACGTCTTTCTACAAATTGTAGGAAGGCGTTTTTTGTTGTATTTTTTGGCTGATTTCCACACGATAAAATAACTTCAAATCGTGTTCACTGAATCGTGTACACTGTGAAAGGAGTAAATCATATGGCTAAGTTGAAAAATATTATTAATGAAAGGGGATTTTTTGGGATAGAAAAGAAAATTATGTAGAATCATTTAAGGATGCCATTGAATTAATCGTTAAGAATTTGCGAATTGAGTAAATTTCAGATCATACACTATCCATTTTTTGATGAATGAATTTAAGGATTTTTTTCACTAGCTTGGGAGCTGGGAATTAATCCGAGCAAATTAAACTCCAAAAATTTCACTGATGAACCTGCAAAGGGAAATATAATTCTTTACATGAAGATTTATATTGGAAACAAAATAGTACCTTTTAATACACGTTACTTGCAAAAGTGCATTATTTAACACGATTATGATTCTAACCCGTGAAACAGGATTACGAGTAAATGAATAGGGGACTATCATTAAATGACAAACGGTGGGAAGATAGTTTACTCTTTATCACATATGCTAAAAAGGTATCGTGAAGGGTTAGCACCAATTTAAAAAGAAATAATCTGCAGATAAAAGAAAATATATAGCAATCCGTGGTTATGTTGAAGAGAAGCAATATTTGTAACGTTAGAAGGGACAAGCAATTCCAGTAATTATCTTTAAGAATATGTTAGCTAAATAACTTATTTAGCTGGTTCCTTGTGAAATTTGTAATTACAATTATCCTGTCCAGCATGTACAGGAAGTTTCACAGCTATAAACCAACTAGACGTTTACTAAACTTTTTGAAAAATAAAATAGAAAATACAATTTTACTGGAAATATTAGATCTTTTTTATTAAATTCCTGATAGAATATTGATTGAGTAGTGATTTGCCGTCATTTAAAATCTTTAATTGATGTTGCCTGTTGTCCTACTCTACCGGTGACACTGGGTGACCGTGTTGGTACCAGATTTGAATGGGTTTGAATCCCACAACTTGAATCTACTCACAGTATATTAGTGATGACAATTTTGCAGGTAAGACCTCCATTGTCACCACTAACTGTGAGTGGGTTTACTAAACTGAATTTAACTGGAATAAGGTGATTAAATGACAGAATTAATAATAATAATATCTGCTGCAATCATTTTGGTTGTAGGGAAAATTATTGAAAAAAAATTATTTGATAGAGTTACAATCTTTGAATATGAGAAAGGTATAAGATTTCATAAAGGAAAGTTTCGAGATGTTGTAGGACCTGGAAGATATACGATTGTTAATTCTACCACCCGTTTGGAAGTTTTTGATATGAGGCAGTCTGTTATGCAGATTAACGGACAGGAGTTATTAAGTTCTGACAATGTTAGCGTAAAGATTAGTTTAGCTGTTAAGTATCAGATTACAGATCCACAGGCAATTATTTCTCAATATGAAGACTATCAAGGGTATTTATACATGATGGTACAGTTTAAATTAAGAGAAGTTATTTCTTCCTTAGAAATTGATGACATTTTAGAAAATCGTAAAAATATTTCCAATAGAGTTCAAGATTTATTATTTGAGGACAAATCTTTATCCGGATTAATTATTTATTGTATTGATTTAAAGGACATTATGTNNGTTAACAGGTGATATAAAAAAAGTATATGTAGAAGCAATTAAAGTTAAAAAAGAAGCCCTTATTTCATTAGAAAAGGCACGGGGAGAAATGGCGACATTAAGAAGTCTTGCAAATGCTGCTAAAATGATGGAGAAAAATCCAGAATTGGTGAAACTTAGGCTTATTCAAACTATTGAATCTTCACAGGGAAACACTTTCATTATTGACACAAATCATCAAGTTAGAGAAGTACATGAGGAAAAGTAGGCTTAATTTACGAATAAAAAATTAGATAAAGCTGATTAATTATTAGGCTCTGTTAAATAATAATGTTGATATTTGAATAAAACGAACTGTTGTTCTA
>NZ_JBALNY010000249.1:0-343 GCF_036962145.1 Bacillus sp. JJ1764
AAGGATATTAATAGATAGTTTTATTTTCCAATGTGTTCCTTTCACTCGCAGCCATCGGCGGATTAAACCGAACTGTGCGGTTGAAAATGAGAGGAAAACACCGATCGCATACAATGGAATCAACGAGTTCGTATGGGCATGAAAAGTCAGAATCAGTATACTTGCACAAGCAGATAAGGTGATGATTCCGTTCGAATATCCCAGTCTGTCTCCCCGATTGGTTAATACCCTTGGTAAAAATCCATCAGAGGCGACAATTGCTGCTAGGTGTGAAAAACCAGTATAGGTAGAATTCGCAGCCAAGATTAAGACAATAAAAGTGGACCAAATAATGATTTGATAG
>NZ_JBALNY010000249.1:358-1587 GCF_036962145.1 Bacillus sp. JJ1764
ATTATCCGCTTTGGGAGAAATCCCTTTTATATACAATAGATACACAAAACCTGTCAATGTGAAGGAAGTAATGGTACCTAAGGCGATATAGGTTTTAATCGCATTTCTCTGCTGGGGAATCCGAAATACCGGAACTGCATTTGAAATGGTTTCAATCCCTGTTAATGCAGAGCATGCCGAACTAAAAGCTTTTAATACAAGCAAAGTAGTAATACCGTCTGGAATAGTGCCAAACGAAGGAGTCGTGGATTGTACAAATCCATTTTTCCAGCCGTCATATAAACCGGTAAAAATGAGGATGATCATACAAACCATAAAAGCAATTGTCGGCCATGCAAAGACCTTTGCTGATTCCGCCACTCCTCTTAAATTCATGACTAATAATATAAAGACACAAAAAATAGCTAATTCCGTTTCAACCGGTGCAACTGCCGGATAGGCAGATGAAACCGCCTCTAAAGCAGCTGAAACGGAAACTGCCACGGTTAAAATATAATCAACAAGTAAAGAACTTGCTGCAACTAATGAGATCCACCTGGGTTTAAAATTATCCTTAGCGATGGCATAAGCGCCTCCCCCATTCGGGTAAGCTAAAATCCCCATAATATATGATAAAATCAAAATTCCCAGGAGGATAACAGTCGCGAGTGTTATCGGTATAATGTACCATTTGGCGGCAGGGCCAAGCTTCAATAATTCTGTAATCCCCGCCTCCGGACCATAGGATACAGAGGAATATAGATCCGCAGAAAGTATGGGCAGGGCTATGAACCACAGCAATTTAGTATGCGGAGTATAGAGTTCAGCAGTTCGCATGGGTCTACCAATTAAAAATCGTTTGACCACACTAAAATTTGTTATTGAAATCCAGATTAACAATATCATGATGACGAACAAAACAACATTTACCCAATGACTTGGAATATTCATGTTCATGCGCCTTCTTCTTTTTATAATAAAAATGCAACATGATTTTGATTTGAATATATTCCTAATCTTGGTAGAAGTACATGGAAAATTTGTGAATTTTTCTACTATATATAGCTCTCTATTAAGATATAATGATATTAGACTAATTTTCAGAATAGTATGTATATCAGATTGTTTCTGGAGGTTGAGAGATGAAATATGATGTCATTGTAGTAGGCGCCGGCCTTGCAGGTCTAGTTGCCACCGCCGAACTGGCCGAGGCTGGTAAAAAAGTTCTCTTGCTAGACCAAGAGCCAGAA
>NZ_JBALNY010000250.1:0-4195 GCF_036962145.1 Bacillus sp. JJ1764
GCATAATAATCCCCCACCGCCCAGCCAAGTCCGACGAGCCAAATGAGGAAAAAGAAAACGGCAATGACTGTGATGGTTCGAACAAGGTTTTTACTCAAAAAAAATCTTCCTTTCACGACCTTTTCTTTTATTTAATCATAGTTAAAACGAAAGTCAATTTTTAGTGTAAGTGAAAGTTCCTGATCATATTATGCGGTAATCAGTAGGTTTTTTTGTATAATAGAATGATGAAAAATAATTGGCGGTGTTATAATGAAATCTCTACAAAAATGGAAAATTAGTTTTATAGTTTTCATCATCTTGGCTACTACATATGGTGGTTTTCTTCAATATAAAATATCTGAATATAGTCATTTGAAAACACCAGAGAATGCGGATTATTTAATTGTTTTAGGTACATCCGTGAAAGGCCAGGTCCCTTCGAAAGCACTCTCCTGCAGAATTAACACAGCAGCCCATTTCTTACAAAAAAATAAGCATACTATTATTATAGCTTCCGGTGGTAAGGGGAAAGCAGAAAAGATTTCCGAGGCCGAGTCCATTAAACGTGAGCTTATAAAAAGGGGAATTGACGAATCAAGAATCATAAAAGAAGACCGTTCAACCAATACAAAGGAGAACATTCGCTTTTCAAAACAACTTCTCCCGGATAAAAATATGTCCGGAGTCATTGTTACTAACAATTTTCATATGTACCGTTCTCTATCAATTGCACATGATCAACATTTGAAGGTACAAGGTCTCCCTGCAAGTACACCTAAGAATGCAATTATAAAATTGTATACGCGAGAGTATTTGGCCATCACCAAGTACTATTTATTGAAATATGTTATATAGGAAAAGGCCCCTTGCCAGGGGCCCTTTTTCCATTTTTTAGTATGCTTTAGCCCAATAAACCATTTGCTTTGCTTCTTTACCGCAACAAACACATGATTCGGACAGTTGTTCCTGTTCAAACGGAATACATCTAGAAGTGGCTGTTGTCTCTTCTTTGATCTTTTCCTCACAGGCTAAGTCCCCACACCACATAGCTTTAATAAATCCAGTTTTTTCCTCTAATGTTTCTTTTAATTCGGCAAGAGTTTTTGCAACTGAAGTTCTTTCTTCTCGATGGGCCAACGCTTTATTATAAAGGTTTGCTTGAATGTCATCCAATAATTCTACAAGTTTTGCTTCTAATTGATCCAATGGTACGATGACTTTTTCCAGAGTGTCACGTCTTACCAAGACGACCTGTTTATTCTCAATATCTTTAGGCCCAACTTCTAAGCGAACTGGGATTCCCTTCATTTCGTACTCATTAAACTTCCACCCTGGCTTTTTGTCACTAGCATCAATATCGACGCGAGCCACTTTGCCAAGCTGATTTTTCAAGTCATAAGCAAAATCAAGAACACCTTCTTTATGCTGAGCAATTGGAACGATCATTACTTGGGTTGGTGCTGCTTTTGGCGGAATCACCAAGCCGCGATCATCGCCATGAACCATGATCAATGCACCAATAATCCGTGTTGTGAAACCCCAAGAAGTTTGATGGACGTATTGCAGCTTGCCTTCCTGATCAGTGTATTGAATGCCAAATGCTTCGGCAAATCCGGTTCCAAAATGATGTGATGTTCCAGATTGCAAAGCTTTTCCGTCATGCATTAAACTCTCGATCGTAAAAGTTGCTTTAGCACCAGCAAATTTCTCCTTTTCTGTCTTTTGTCCTTTTACTACCGGAATAGCCAGAATTTCTTCGCAAATCGCAGCATAAACATTTAACATTTTAATGGTTTCTTCCATGGCATCTTCGTCAGTAGCGTGTGCAGTGTGCCCTTCTTGCCATAGGAATTCTAATGTACGTAGGAATGGACGTGTTGTCTTCTCCCAACGAACCACGTTTGCCCATTGATTATACAATTTCGGAAGATCTCTATAAGAATGAATAATATTTTTATAATGCTCACAGAAAAGCACCTCTGACGTTGGGCGGACTACTAGACGTTCTGCCAGTTCTTCAGAGCCGCCATGAGTTACCCAAGCCACTTCAGGGGCAAAGCCCTCGACATGATCCTTTTCTTTTTGCAGCAGGCTTTCTGGTATGAATAATGGCATATAGACATTCTCATGTCCTGTTTCTTTAATGCGTCGGTCAAGTTCATTTTTAATATTGTCCCATAAGGCATAGCCGTACGGGCGAATAATCATCGAACCACGAACGCTTGAATAATCAATTAAATCTGCTTTTGTTACCACATCTGTATACCACTGGGCGAAATCATCGTCCATCGCCGTAATATCTTTTACAAATTCCTTTGCCATGTTGACACCTCATTTAAATTTTTAAAAATATAGCTCCGTTTTACATGGCTGTTGATTTGCGCTCCAGGCACTTCGCTTTCCGCGGGCGGTCCGGTGAGCCTCCTCGGCGCTTTGGCGCCTGTGGGGTCTCACCTGTTCCGTACTCCCGCAGGAGTCTGCGTGCCTTCCGCTCCAATCAACAGGTTCCAAAATCAACAATGAGCTTAAAACATAAAAAGGCCTTGATCCTAAAAAAGGGACCAAGGCCTGGCGGTACCACCCTACATTTAATAAAGCAATGCTTTATACACTCTCCATGATAACGGATTTGATCCGCGTGTATCTTCAAGTAAAATCCGATACAGAACTCGTGAGGCAGGTTCAAATGACTGTCTTAAGAAACCTCGCACCATTGGTTTCCTCTCTTGGTAAGACTCAAACATTTTACTAGTCCCCGTCATTGTTTCAAGTATATTTTTGAAAAAATTATATATTTCCCGAACATAAATGTCAATTGAAAATCGGGAAATTTTTCATTCTTAGCTCAGTTTTTCCAAAATACTATATTCCTAAACTTTAAACAGCTTTTAAATTAAGGTAAAATAAATGAAATGCTGGGGCAGGTGATTAGTTTGACAAAGGAAGAAAAAGATGAACTTGAATTAGAAGCAGAAGAAAAAGAATTTCTTCTTGAATTTATGAAAATGCAAAATGAAGCCCTTAAACGGATCTATCAACAAACGCTCGATAAGAAAAAAGAAGATTCATAAAACGTTCATATAGCAATATTTAACAACTGTTAATTTACATTTATAATACTCTTATGTTGTAAAAAAAGAGCAGCATTTGAGGAGTTTTCAAATATGATGATTTTTTCGGTACTATCAACTGTTATTGTAGCCATTTCCACAGGATATTCTATTGTACTCCTGTATCGTAATAAAACAAAAATTTCCAAGACTCCCGGTTTGATGATTGCCATCGGGATTGCGTGCATGGCTGGTCTTTTATCTGGCACTATTATTGGGATGGTCTCAGGTGAGATGTTTCTAGTCGTTGGTGTCAGCATGATTATTGGATTTATGATCGGCTTTTTGTCTGGTCATCCAATTGGACTATTGGCAATCATTATGAGTTCTATTTCAGGTTTATTCGGTGGAATGGTAGGCGCCGTTCTGGGAGTTTTTCTCCAATTTATTACCCCCACTATTTTGCTGGGAATTTTACTAGGAATCTATGTGATCATCAGCGGGTTAATCATTTTGTTTATCCTATCCGAAACGAAGGATCAATTCACCGTTCAGACAGAGGAAATTTCGCCCTTTGCGATTATCTCTGCAGGGGTTATTTTTGTTTCATTATTCCTTTTTTTGTATAGCAGCAATCTAGTTAACATTCCAAACAAAGCGGGGTCAACTGCTTCTGCTCAAACTAGTGAAAAAAACACTATGGTGAAAACCGTTGATAAAACCGAAGTCGACGTTTCAGAAGAAAGTACTCCTAAGGTAAAGATGCTCGTGACTGAAAAAGGGTATAGTCCCGCTACTATTCGTGTAAAAAAAGGGGTACCTGTGGAACTGGAGATTCAAAATCCTTTAGAAAACAGTTGTTTATCTATTTTTAATATCCCCGATTTTCATATTAATAATGCCAAACTTAATGTTGGTATGACAAAATTGACGTTTACGCCAGATGAAACAGGCCAGCATACTTTTAGCTGCGGAATGAATATGTATAAGGGTACTATTATTGTAAAATAGCAAAAAAGACTCTCAACATGTGTTTGGGAGTCCTTTTTATATTAATGCTCTGTTAAACTTGTCTGTTGATTTCCGCTCCAGGCACTTCGCTTTCCGTGGGCGTTTCGGCGAGCCTCCTCGGCGCTTGCGCCTGCGGGGTCTCTCCAGAACCG
>NZ_JBALNY010000251.1:0-2152 GCF_036962145.1 Bacillus sp. JJ1764
ATTAGAAAAATTAACAATACCTTTTAAAAACGAATTACTAATTCGTTGGAAAAATAGAGATCAGGGAGTTGTCCCAGAATATGCTTTAAACTGGGGCGGTAACGGTGTTTCTAATGGTTTTGGTTTTGGAGAATATTTAGCTGAGGAATTTTTTAGGAAAAAGGGATATTACGTGATAAACAATGAATTTGACCTATTTTCCAAAACATCCAAATACAAACTTTATAATGACATCATTACTTTAATTATTGGAAAAGAAAAAATGGATTTATTCAAAAAAGTAGCATCAGACTTATATGAAAAAGGGTATAAAATTGAAAATGTAGATTTATTTATCTTTGACAGAGGATCGTTCATTTTTGCGGATGCCAAAAAAGGCAAAGATTATTTAAGAGAACCGCAAATTCTGTTTATGTATTTAGCAAAAGAGATTTTGAATGCTGACTGTAAACTTATTTATTTATCAGAAACAGGAAATGAAATGAAAGTTGAATTAAATAATTATCAAATTGAATTACCAGATGATTTTCACGATTATTTGCTTAGTTCAAAATAAGATAAAGAACAAGTATAAATGGATATTTCAAGAATTTACGTATGCATATTCTCAGAAGATTATTTATCAATTATTACATAGTATAGGCAGGTTTATTATGACAATTGCTGAAATCCACGGTAAGCTATCTCCTTATGAACATATGGAGGATTTGCTAACCTCTGATGTATTTTCAACTTTTAAGTATCTTGATGTGAATAACGGTCTCATTCCATTTCTAAAAAAAGCAATTGGCTTTTTGGACAATACTCCACCTAATTTTCTCGATGATATTATGGAAGCGGATTATGTGTTTTGGCCAAGAACGACCTATCTAAACAGAGAACCAGATGTCCTAATTATACTTACGAAAAAGAATCAATCTACCATATCTATTTTAATAGAAGCAAAATACCATTCAGGAAAAAGTAATGCAAACCGAGAAGAAGCCTCTACTGACAAAGAAAACAATCCATTAGACCATTTAGATGGAGACCAACTTGCTGAATTATTTAAGGAACTTCAGCACGGAAAAATTTATATCGATGATCCCCTTATAAGAGAAAAGTACCTCCAATCTGCAGGTAACCGCTATCTATTTTTTGTAACAGCCCATTATGCTTCACCAAGGCACGATATCGAAGAAACCTTTAAAGTATTAGAGAAAAAACAGTATTTTAATCAAAACAATCATCATTTCTTTTGGGTGAACTGGATGAGCATCGTGGAAGCCATTGATGAAGTGAATTCAAGAGAATCTTGGAAAAGTGCACCAACCATGCGCTACTTGTTAGCCGACTTAAAGGCATTACTGCAAAAGAAAGGGTTGGTTCCATTTCATGGATTTACTAAACCTAAAAGAAAAGTTGCAGTAAAAAGTCCATATTTCTGGCAAGAATCCGAGGAGCAGGACCCAACACTTTTTCATGGAATTGATGCTAGTAAACTAAGATAATTAGAAAACTATTTTTGGATGGGGGAATAAAGTGTGGCAACCGGAAAAGATATAAAGGAAATCTACGACATGATGAAAGCGATTTGCCAAGAAACCAGCAATTTATTGATTGTGATCAATGACATGATGGAGAGTGAAGGGTTTTTGGCAGTGGGTGATAGTAGTGTGATGTTCGGAAAATCAGCTCATTATCGTTATCCAGATTATTGGCTTCCATATTTCTTACAGAGAGTATTTACTAAGGAAAAGAATTCTAAAAAAGGGGTAGGCGTGAATATTACGTTTGATGGAAGCAATGATGGATTAGAGAATAAAATTCCATTTGTAACTTGCGGTGTTGTGGAATTTCCAAAAGATAGAGTAACTAAGGGGAATGGTCTTTATTTGGCTGGCTGGATTGACCATGAAGATGTTCCGAAAGAGTTTGATGGGAAAATCTGCACAACTACATTCATCGATGGAGTAATCACAAAATCCTACTTCCTCCCAATTGAAATATTAAATAATCAGGAAAAAGTCCACCAATACATCATTAAACCTCTTATTAGTCTTCATGAAGGCCTTATCGATGAGGTATACGATATGGTTATAGATGTGGCATTAGGGTTGGAGGATATTGTTGAGTGAGGATCGAATTTATTTGAGGATGGAGAAATAATATT
>NZ_JBALNY010000027.1:0-201 GCF_036962145.1 Bacillus sp. JJ1764
ATATAACAGTTCTTGTACATCATCATATTTTGTAACATTAATAACATTTTCAGCATTTTTAATTTGTTCTGAAAGTAATGTAAGATGTGGATGCAACCTTACCAACACCTTCCACTCCCCCCCAAATTTATGATTTAATGTCTCCAATAACTTTTTATAATTCAAATCATATATGGATAAATCACTATCTTTTCTAAATCT
>NZ_JBALNY010000027.1:229-45517 GCF_036962145.1 Bacillus sp. JJ1764
CTCCTTAACATGTAAATCATTTGAAAATAATAGGTCATTAGCTGGTATACCACTTTCTAAAATTTCCCCATTATACCAAAAAGCACGTTTAAATATTTTGGTACTATACTCACATCCAGATAATAGTAAATCGCATTTGCGGGAATCATTTTTAGCCATTTGAAGATATCCATTTGGAAGAGTTTTTTCCGTATCTTTCTCAATTTGTTTTAATCGTAATGAACTGTGCCAGGTTTGAATATAATATTGATTTTTCCTTTTAACATACAAATCTGTTGTTCTAAAATTAGTAATTACAACCTTTGAAGTACATAATTCATAAAAATACTTTATAGACATCGTTTTAACTTTTCTAAAATCGGTTAAGTGTTTTTTATCGTTTGGATTATTAAATGCCCAGACAATATCGAACTTACCTTTTGGATAATGATTAAGAATATATTCCGTTATATATTTAGGACTGCATCCAT
This sequence comes from Bacillus sp. JJ1764, assembly GCF_036962145.1. Taxonomy (NCBI): domain Bacteria; kingdom Bacillati; phylum Bacillota; class Bacilli; order Caryophanales; family Bacillaceae; genus Bacillus; species Bacillus sp. JJ1764. The sequence goes on from NZ_JBALNY010000027.1 coordinate 700, forward strand.
ACTGGCTTCCATAATAGCTAAATAAAAAGATTTTATTTTTCTTAATGGGAAGGCAATTAAAGAAGTAAATTAAGGCTAGTGCTAAATATTTTTTAATCACTGTCAAGAGCCTCCGTAACAAAATAAAAGCAATTCCTTTTAATTAGGAACTGCCCATTCATTTTTTTAATTCTATTCGTTCTAACCGCTTAGGTTGATTAATTACATTTATTTTTCTTAATACCTTTAAAATAATCAATAGTAATATATTAAAATAAGGATGTATCCTAAATAATTTTAGTTGTCTTTTTAACAATTTTTCCTGTTCTACTGCCCTAATTAATTTTGAATAATTAGTTTTTAGGTAAAACTCTATTTCCTTTCTATAGGAACCTTCATAATCCTTTTCACGATTTCTAAGCAGGAGATTATAATGAATTAATTGGGTTTTTACTATCATTTTATAAGATTGATCGGAAAGGTCACGATAGTGGTTTTCAATAAAGTCATGTCTTTCTAATAAGCCCTTTATAATATCAAGATTTCTACTAGAATAGTTTGCTACAATACTGTCTTCTCTTTGGTAATAGTAATATAAAGGTTCATTCATTAATACAAAGGTGTTAACTTGCTGCATTATTAGGTGTGCCCAGAATACATCTTCAAATAATACGCCTTTTTTAAAAGGGATATCTTTTATTAATTTTGTTTTATAAAGTTTGCCCCATGCGAAGTTTTTCACTCTTTCATTCATGACAAGCTGTTTCATAAGCTCTTTATTATGATAAATTATTGGATGTTTTTCTTTTGGATACAATTTACTATCAAATAAAAGATAATCATCATAAGCATAATAAAAAGCCGCTTGAACTACATCTGCCTGAAATTTATTGCCTATTGCCATTAATCGTTCAATCAATTTCTCATCCAGCCAGTCATCACTGTCTACAAAAATAGTAAAGTCACCGGTAACATGACTCATACCATAATTCCGAGCATCTGATAACCCACCATTTTCCTTATGTAGTACCTTAATTCTGCTATCCTCTTTTGCATATTGTTCTGCCATCATCCCACAGTTATCTGGGGATCCATCGTTTACTAAAATGATTTCTAAATTCTTATATGTTTGCTTTACAATACTTTCAATACATCTGGACAAATAGTTCTCTACTTTATAAATTGGAACTACAACACTAACAGTTTCATTCAACTTGTCTCCGCCTGCCTTCAATTTTTCATAGAAATGGAAATGGTGAAGTCGGCCAGATCCATATTAAACAATTAATTATTTTTTACACCCATTGTTTTATTTTGCCATTTAATGAATTCAATGAGGGTTTTATATTCCTTCTTGTCTATGCCGGATACCTTTAATTCATTTACTAACTCAATAAGCTCTTGTTCAGATATATCTGCGTTTGGTTCATCAAGTTCAGGATGTTGGTACAACAGTTCATTTAGTTCTACATCCAAAACTCCCGCAATTTTTTTTATAACCTGAATAGATGGGTTTTGATTTAAATTCCTTTCAATATTGCTAAGGTAGGATTTTGATATATTAGCCCGTTCGGCAAGCTCAGATAAAGTTAATCCCCTTTTTTTTCTTAATTTATAAATATTGCTTCCTATCATCGAACATACCCCGTTTTATTGTTAAAGTTATGGTATTACATTATCCTTTTATCGCCTTCTTTAGATATTACTGCGTTTCTCACACAATCAATGACCCGCCATTGATCTTCTTCCGTCATGTTGGACCCAGATGGCAAGCACATTCCATTATGAAATAAACTGTCAGATACACTTTCTTTTTCACTGTGTTTAAAATACTTCGCCTGTTGGAAAACCGGCTGCAGATGAAGCGGTTTCCAAACTGGACGTGCCTCAATATTTTCATCAGCAAACACCTTAAGTAAGTCATGAAGGGCTAGGCCAGCCTCTTGATGATTCAAGGTAAGAGCGGTTAGCCATCGGTTTGAACGAGTTTCTTTCAGCTCTGGCATAAAATGAAATCCTTGTAAGCCTGAGAGCTCTTCGAGGTATTTATTAAATATAGTCCTTCTTTGTTCAACTCTTTCGTCTAAAACCTCTAATTGTCCCCTTCCAATTCCCGCCAAAACATTACTTAATCGATAATTGAACCCAATTTGACTATGTTGGTAATGTGGTACTGGATCTCTTGCCTGAGTAGCCAGAAAACGAGCACGTTTCATTGCCTCAGAATCATTGGATACCAACATACCACCACCTGAAGTGGTAATTATTTTGTTACCATTAAACGAGTAGACTCCGAACTTTCCAAAAGTTCCACTTGCTTTTCCTTTATAAGATGAACCAAGGGATTCTGCAGCGTCCTCTATTATGGGAACATCATAATTGTCACAAATGGCTATAATCTCATCCATCCTTGCACTCTGACCGTACAAATTGACAACAATTACTGCTTTAGGTAACTTCCCTTCTTTAACAGAATCGCTGAATGCTTTTTCAAGAGCATTCGGCGACATATTCCACGTTTCCGGCTCAGAATCAATAAAGATCGGCTCAGCTCCTTGATAGATAATTGGGTTTGCGCTGGCTATAAATGTCAAGCTTGAGCAGAATACTCTATCTCCCTTTTGAACTCCTAATAAAGAAAGAGCCAAATGAATAGCTGCAGTTCCTGAACTCACTGCAACAGCTTCTTTGACTCCTACATATTGGGCAATTTCCTTTTCAAATGCATCCACATTGGGACCTAAAGGGGCGATCCAATTGCTTTCAAATGCTTCATTAACATACTTTTGTTCATTCCCACTCATATGTGGGGAAGAGAGAAAGATTCTTTTTTTAGATGCAATATTTAACAAATTCTTCGCCCCCATCTTTACTATCACTCTTTATTTTTGCTGGAACTCCTACTGCCGTGCATTTGGATGGTAAATCGTGAATTACGGTTGCACCGGCTCCTACAATTGCCCATTCACCAATCTTTATATTCGGAATTACAGTAGCCCCTGCACCTATGGAAACTCCTTCATTCACCTGTACAGCTCCGGTAAGAACAGCTCTAGGTGATAGATGAGTAAAGTCACCGATTTGACAATCATGTTCAACAATGGATCCAGAGTTAATAATCGTATGCTGTCCGATTTTACTGTCTGCATTAATTACTGCATTTGGCATTACGACTGTACCAGCCCCGATACAAGAGGTAGGACTCACAATTGCTGATTGATGAATTAATGTCACATAATAATCTTCGGTAAGATGCAATATTTGAACGACTTGTTTTCTGATTTTATTATTGCCAATGGCAATAATAAATTTAATGTCAAAATCGTCTTCAATTAGTTTGTTTGCCCAATTAATAGGGCCATAGATAATATTTTTTTTTACTATAGGCTCCCTATACTTTTCATCTAAATAGGCATGAATCTCATAACCACTTTGTAGGATTAAGTCGGAAATAACCTTGCTATGCCCGCCATGGCCAACAACGACAATCTTCATCCATTTCCACTTCCCACGGTGGAATTTGATCCAGTAAAACGTTCTACCGTTGCTTTTCCTTGCTGATTAATTCCTTCCGATTTAACAACTTTAAGTAGGGTCAAAATTAAGATTTTAATATCTAACAAGAAGGAATAGTTATTAACATACCAAACATCCAATTGAAATTTTTCATCCCATGTAATGGCATTTCTGCCATTCACTTGTGCCCATCCCGTTATTCCAGGCCTAACATTGTGACGTACGGCTTGTTCTTTTGAATATAAGGGAAGATACTCCTCTAACAATGGTCTTGGTCCTACTAAACTTAAATCTCCCCTTATAACATTGATTAATTGGGGATATTCATCCAAACTATATTTTCTTAAAAACTTTCCAAAAGAGGTCAGTCTTATATGGTCAGATAATAATTGGCCAGCAGGATCTCTTTGATCTGTCATCGTTCTAAATTTATATAGAATAAAGGGCTTCCCGTGTAAACCAGGACGCTTTTGTTTAAATATGACCGGGGTTCCAAGCTTTAGTCTCACTAATAGAGCAATGACTATGAAGAAGGGGGACAGAGTTACCAAAAACATCATTGAAATGACCAAATCAAACAACCGCTTCATTTCCTATTCCCTTCCTTTTTATCATCATTAATGAATCTCCTTCATTAGATGCTGCTTGATTTCCTCAATCAATTCTTTCACCTTAATGTTGGTGTTTTGACTTCCCTTGTTGTAGATTTCAACCAAAATTTCCTGGAATTTTTGTTGAGATAGATTTTCAGATATCTTCACTGTTCTAACCTCACCTAAATTACTTTATTTTTTCATAAAAAAATCCCCATTCTTTAATAAATGGAGATTGTCCTTTTGCATATTTTTATAACCATTTGGGTTGCTTTTCTGCCAACGCCATGAATCCTCACACATCTGATCAATATCCTTCTCTGCCACCCATCCAAGCTGTTCCCTTGCTTTTAATGGATTTGCATAACATATGGCTGCATCCCCTGGTCTCGGTTCCACAATTTGATATGGAATCTTTTCTCTTGAGGCTTTTTCAAAAGCGGAAACCATTTCCAATACACTGTAACCTTTCCCGGTTCCTAAATTATATGCCTCGACTCCGGATGAAGTTGACACTTTTTCAAGGGCTCTTAAATGACCTTTTGCCAGATCAACCACATGTATGTAGTCCCTTACCCCGGTGCCATCTTTAGTAGAATATTGATTGCCAAAAACGTTGAGTTCTCTTAGTTTTCCTATTGCTACTTGTGTGATGTAAGGCATAAGATTATTGGGAATTCCATTAGGATCTTCACCAATTAGACCACTTTTATGGGCTCCTATTGGATTGAAGTATCGCAACAAAGCAATACTCCACTCTTGATCTGAATTGTAGAGATCCTTTAAAATCTCTTCAATCATCAATTTAGTACGGCCATATGGATTTAAAGCAGCAGTAGGAAAATCCTCGGAAATCGGAACCCTGTCAGGCATTCCGTAAACAGTGGCTGAAGAACTGAATACTAATCTCTTTACATTATGTGCTTTCATTACCTCACATAGAACCAGGGTGCCTGTAATATTATTATGATAGTATCTTAGTGGATAATAAACCGATTCTCCAACCGCTTTTAACCCGGCAAAATGGATGACTGACTCAATATCATTTTCTTCAAATACTTGATTTACTTTTTCCATATTAAGTAAATCAGCAGTATATGTTTTGACTTCCTTACCGGTAATCTCCCTGATTCGTTCAATGGCTTCTGGCTTACTATTAATAAAATTATCTAGAATGACAACTTCGAATCCTGCATTTAATAATTCCACACAAGTATGGCTGCCTATGTAGCCGGCGCCCCCTGTAATTAATACTGCCATTTAAGCTTCACTCTCCCTGCGCTCATGAACCAATCAATTCATATAATTTTTCTATCTCATTCACATTGCCGTAATCCTTTGAAAGTACATTTGAAATTAAGGTAGTTTTTAAATCTTGATCATCAATTAATTGTTGGATTCCACTTACGATAGCATGGATATCTTGCCCTGTGATCAAAGCATCAAATCCGTTTGTTGCTTGGCTTTTGGCTGTTGGAAAATTCGTTATCACAATCGGCTTACCAAGAATTTGTGCTTCACGAATAGTTACAGCTTTCCCTTCGTATCTGGACGGTTGAACATAGATATCACATTCCTTTATATAAGGATATGGATTTGTTTTTTTTCCAAGAAGATGGAACCTTTTTGATAAATCCAATTTCTGAATGAGTTCACGCAAATCCTGCTCTAACGGACCATACCCAACCACATACCATTCCACATCATAGCCTTTTTGTATTAATTCCTTACATGCATAGATCGCTCTATCTATTCCTTTTGCATGTGAAAGTCGGCCAACTGTTAAAAGAATCGTTTTTCCTTTCGTTTTTTTCAATTCAGTAACCTCATCTTGAATGGCTTGTTTTCTAACTAACTCTGGTGAGAGAATGTTTTCAATTACCATTGTTTTTTCTCTAAATGTAGGAAATTGGCTTAAAAAGGTATTTGAACATTCTTCTGAAACAGCTACAATCTGATCTAATTTATTCCACATTTTTTCTTCCATTTTTTTATTAAGCTGGATGTTCGAATAATCGGTATGAATCCAGCCAATTCGTTTTTTCGCTTTTACCTTTTCTCCGATAAAATGATGTGGCCATAGGAAACCTATGGCCACATCATACTCTTTATTTAATTTTGGCAGTAACCGATTGGTCATTTCCCATCCATATTGAATCACTAGATATCCAGGTTCATCCATTCGTTTCACTTTCCCTTGTATTTCCCCTAAATATTTAGCTACTACCCTTGTGAATGCGATAGGGTAATGACCTTCTTTTATAATCTGGGGAACTGACTTTCTAAACGTTGTATATTCCGGTATTTCTGGCAATAATTTAGGACCCGATGGTAAAAAGGATAAAAACTCACCTTCATGTTTAAATAACATTAAATCCACTTCATATTTGCTATAATCTATATGCCTTAAAAGGCCTAATAAACTTCTTTCTACTCCCCCGATTGCCAAGTCAAAGGATGAAATTAATATTTTTTTTTTCATATTGTATGACCTCAATCTTTATTATTTTTACTATCAAGCCCCATACAAATCATTCCATTCCTTCACATTTTCTTTAATACTGTAACCTCGTTTATCTATCTGTTGAACAATTAAGTCTGAATCAGGTTTAGTACTCATTAAGGCCTCTTTAATTTTGAAACACCAATGGTCAAGACTTTCTTCTAGACTAATATAAGTTGTTAAATCTAATCCCATGTCTGTAGATTTAGGTACAGTATCCGAAATGATACAGGGAGTTCCTGAACATTGGGCTTCTATTGTCACAATACCGAATCCTTCGAACTTGGATGGGAATAAAAACAAATCAAAAGCATTCATAAATCTTGAAATATCCGCTCGTACTCCTAAAAATCGTATATTTTTTAAAAGTCCCATTCTTCCAGCTTCTTCTTCGACTTCTTTTCTTAATGGTCCATCCCCGATTAATAATGCAACATAACTGCTATCCTGTTCAGTTAATTTTTTTAGTACCTGTAATAAAAATATATGATTCTTAGATTCCGAAAAGCGTCCAACATGACCTATGATTTTGGCATCTTTCGACAAATTTAATTCTTTAATTATCTGTTGGCGGTCGTTTATACTTCTTACGAATTCAGAAGGATCAATCCCATTATTAAGGATCTTGACTTTCCCTCTATTAATTAGTTCCCTTCCAAATAAAAAGGAACCTGCTTCCTCACTGCAGCAACAATAATGGGTGGCGGAAAATCTAATACAAGATTGAAGTAACTTTAAGGTTATCTTTTCCTTATTACTAGCTCCTCTTTGCCAATTCGTACTGTGTGAATGACAGATTCTTTTAGGGATGCCTGACAGTTTTGCAGCCAATGCTGGAAATCCACTTTGGTAATCGGTATGGGCATGGACTGCTGCAAAAGGGTACATTTTCATAACCCTTAGCAATTCTTTTATATATTGAATCGGACCTAGTTGTCCTAAACTACGAATATGATAGATATGCCCACCTAGTTGTTGAATCTCATCATCGAAATCACCCTTAACCAGTGAATGCGTAATAAAGTCAAACTGGATTTTATCACGGTTGATATTCCGATAAATATTCATGATTAACGTTTCTGCCCCACCACGCTGCATGGAACTTACAATATGTAAAATCCGTTTAGGCTCATTGTTCATTTTTTTCATCCCGTATTTTCATAATTAAAATAGTAAATAGTCACTTTTGTATATCACATTTAAGGAAACTACACTTTCAATATAATAAAAGAGAAAATAGCATATTAATAAGGCATAATAAATGACTCTCTGGTCTCTCTCATTAAAGAGTTTAATAACCCAGGAAATAAGAATTAATTGATATAAGTTAAAATAAATTGAAAATCTGGCAAATATCCAATTTTGAGTGGATATAATCATAAATACAAAGCCAATCACCGACATATTCACAATAAAATCGCTCTCTGGGAACATTCGGCGAAACTTTTCTCTCCAAATATAAGCAATTATTAATGGAGCTCCACTAACCGCCACTCTTATGGAACTGGCACCACCTTCATTGAAATTTTGATAATGGCCATATTGTGTGTCCTTTATTGCAGAAAATAATACTGTTGCAAATTTATCAAAGCCAACAACGATAACGATTGAGAAAAATAATAGAATAAAGGTAGCCTTTGACCACGCTTTGTAGCGAACTAAAAAATAGATTGGGATCAATACCAAAGCACTTTCATGAAATGTAGAAGCAAAAAGAACGATGACTAGAAACTTAAAAAAATTCCCCTTAATTAAAAAGTGTGTACCTGTAAATACAATTGCCGCTGCCAAACATTGCCTTATCCCATTCATCGAAACTAAAAAAAGCCCACCCGTAATATAAACATACATACTTAGTTCAAATAATCGAGAATATTTATATAAGACAGCAATGATCAAGATATTTGTAATAATAGCAGTAATTAAAATTAAAATTTGTGGATTGTTCGAGAATTGTTTTAGAAATCTTTGCAGGATTCCAAATCCAATATCCTTTTGTGAGTGAATATAATCCCACGAAAAATTATTGATCTCGTATATATGCTTATAAAAGTAAGTATCACCTATATTGGAACGAAGACCAGAAACAGCTACAAGTGATATAAGCACTCCAAAAACTAATAATTTATTTGGTTTAATTGGAACGGCAGCATTTACCTCTGTAGCCGGAACCGAAAAATATCTTGAAAAAAAAGACAAAATAAAAACTATGGCTAGATTTATCCATAGAATGGTCATAATACATTTCCTCTCAGCATTAGTTCAAATATTATTTAAGCATTCCTTGATGATGATGAAATATAAACAAATAATAAGAATCCAAAAGGAATTGCCATTAAGGTTAAAAGTCTCTTTGGAGATTTCCTTAAAAACTTCCAGTCTTTAAGCATGAAACTACTGGAAACATAATGTATTGCTTGCCTAAATTTAAATTTAAGATTTGAATACGGAAGGTTCATTAGTTCTTTTCGGTAAAAGGAAAACCCTTGTGGATTCCGTCGATATTGATTAAACATATTCATCGATGATCCATCAGGTAAATATTCCACACAGCATAATACCTCATTCATTAATAACATCTCATACATTTCATCTAGCTTATAATATTTGTAAGCTAGCCCCACATACTTTTCATTTTCAAAAATAGGATAAGGATATGCTCTAGTTAATTCTGAACGATATACCAATTTTTTATCACCTGTCACACCATGTTTATAATAAAGGTCAAACAAGGTGGAGCTTTTCAAATTAGGTAATTTAGTACCAATCACTTGTTGATTGGTATCAGCATCAAGACCAATGATACCGCTGACATGTTCATTTCCATGTTGTCTCCAAAAGGTTACAATCTTCTCAACAGCATCTTCAGGCATAAAATCATCTGAATCAATACATACATTTAACTCTGTTTGGATTAGTTCATAGGCGGTATTATGGGCACCATGCATGCCCAGATTTTTCTGCCAATGATAGTGAATTTCTACTTTCTTTTCCCTAATCCAATTTTCAACCAAGTCCTTAGTATGATCTGTTGAGCCATCATCAATAATTAACCAAACAAAGTCCTTTGATGTTTGACGAACAAGACTTTGATAGCATTTTTCAAGACAATAAGCCCGATTAAAGGTTGGAGTAAAAACAGTTAATAATTTCATTTCATCACCCTGATAAACCTAAGTAAAATCTTTCCATATATTCTGCTGATTCTCTAATATCATATCCTTTATTTGAAATAAACGTTGAGTAACTCTGTCTATAAAACTTTTTTGATTGTAAGTCCATTAACTTTCTAATCCATTCATCCTGCTCTGATAATGAAAGAAAATCTATTAAATCCCCACCCAAGTCTACTTCTCTTGAGATTCCATCGGAAATGATGCAGGGTAATCCAGCACCCTGGGCTTCAACCAATGAAACAGGTAAACCTTCATGTAACGAAGGAAAAACAAACACATCCAAACTTTGTAGGATTCGATGAATATCAGACCGAATACCCAAAAATTTTACCTTATCACTTACTTGGAGTTCCTTGGCCTTTTTCTCCATGCTTGTGCGAAGAGGTCCGTCACCTATTAGCAGTAATGTTGAATGATTCACTTTCTTATTTAATTTTGCAAATACCTCAATCAGAAAGTTGTGATTTTTTTGGAGATTAAATCTCCCAACATGGCCTAATATATACTCATCATTCGAAATATTTAATTCATCGCGAACTTCTTTTCTAACCTCTTCGGAATAATCAAACAGTTCACTAACGATACCGTTTTTCACTATTTTTGTTTCTGCTGATTTTCTTTTAAATAACCATTCAGCAGCGCCACTGGAACATGCTAATAAATTTGTCGCACTATGAAGTATAAAATTTCCGGCATACCATTTATAAACCTTTGAGGCAATCCCACCTTCACTGCTGGTATTGTGACTATGAGAAATACGAGTAGGGATCCCTGCCCTTTTGGCTTCCCGAAGTACCAATCCGCTCATCTTATCCATATGGGAATGAACAATCTTATATTGATTGATTGAGGTAAAAAAGTGATTAAGTGCCTCTACATATTTTAAATGCCCCACATCGGTTATATAGGGGATCCGATGAACCTTTCCACCCATTTCCATGATTTCCGAATCAAAGACTCCCGGCTTACAGGTTAAAAAATCAAATTGTACTTTGGTGCGGTCAATATTCCGATACAGATTCATGATTAACGTCTCCGCACCACCACGATTCATATTGACTACAACATGCAAGATTCTTATCGGACTGCCCACACCATTTCCTCCTTATCTGCCATAAGTCCACGATAGATATTCGTTTTTTCCTCTAATACCTTATGAATGCTATATTTTGTTAATATTTCATTTCGACCATTTAATCCCATTTGGTATCTAAGGTCTGAATTGGCCGCAAGGATTTTGATTTTCTCTGAAAAACCATCTATACCGTCTAAAATAGTCCAGCCAGTATAATTATTTTGAATCAATTCCCTATGCCCTCTATTGTCGTTCGCGATGACTGGTAAGGCACAGGACATTGCCTCCATAATATTTACCGGAAGTCCTTCCCTAAAACTAGAGGCCACTGCAACATCACTCATTCTTAAAAGAACATCAATATCATGACGGTAGCCCAGAAAATCTATCATATGATCTACACCTAATTGAATTGCATAATCTTGACATTCGTTTAAAAGCGGGCCTTCACCAGCTAATAATAACTTTGCCCTCGGAACTTCTTCTTTTATTAATGCCAATGATTCAATTAATAATTTATGATTCTTGTTTTTATTAAATTCAGCAGCATAAAACATCAAAAAATCTTCTGGGAGGTACCCCTGTTCTTTCCTGAGCTCATGTTTATCTGTTTCAGATACAGGTCTGAATATTTCTGTATTAACTCCCACTCCATGTACATGGAGAATTTGTTTTGAATTAAATTGATGAGTTTTTGCAAGATTGAAATCTTCTTGATTAATGGTAATTAAACAATCCGTACTGTTAGCTAGTAATCTTTCAATTGGATAATAAAGTAGCCAATTAATGAAAGAGGACCCTTTGCAAAAATGAAAGCCATGTGCAGTATATATTACCTTTGTTCCCGTTTTTCTGGACGCCCTCGCCGCTAACCTTGTAATGACTCCCCCCATCGGAGTATGACAGTGGATCATTTTATATTGATTTCTCTCAATAATTTTTTTTAGCGTTTTGTACGCGACTATGTTTTCTTTCTTAAATGGCGACCTTTGTATGGGAATGGTAAATTTCCTGTCAACAAACGGAAGTTTTAACTCGCCAGATGCCGCAACATGTACTTCCCATCCTTGCTCTTTGAACCACTTTAAATACGGTAAATGGAAGGCTTTAAAATGGTAATCAACTGTGGCACAGAATAACACTTTCTTTTTCATTTCCACCCACTACCCTTTAAACTCTATTTGATTAGTTCATTTTCAATTACGGAAGAAAGATAACATAAGAGCTCTTTTCTTAAATCTTCTCGTTGAATTGCGAAATCAATCGTTGTCTTTATGAATCCCATCTTCTCCCCAACATCATAGCGAACACCTTCGAAATCATAAGCATAAACCGCTTCATGTTGGTTTAATGCAGCAATGGCATCAGTAAGCTGGATTTCTCCGCCCGTACCCGGCCTTTGTTTGCCTAATATTCCGAAAATTTTCGGACTTAAAATATACCGGCCTAGTATCGCTAGATTAGAAGGGGCTTCCTCCTGCTTTGGTTTTTCTACTAAACTATTCACACTGTAGAACCGTTCCCCCATCATCTTTCCATCGACAATTCCGTAACGGGATACTTCTTCTTCAGGAACTGTTTGCACTCCTAGAACGGAGGCATTATATCTCTCATATTGGTCGATTAACTGTTTTAGGCAAGGCTTTTCCGCCTGGACAATATCATCCCCAAGCAGTACTGCGAATGGTTCATTACCAATAAATTTTCGTGCACACCAAATGGCATGCCCCAAACCTTTTGGTTCCTTTTGCCGGATATAATGGATATCCACCAGTTTTGACGACTTTTGAACTTCACTTAATAGCTCAAACTTTCCTTTTTCCAATAGGTTGTGTTCTAGTTCAAAAGAATGATCAAAATGGTCTTCAATTGCTCGTTTTCCTTTTCCAGTTACGATAATAATATCCTCAATTCCGGACTCAACCGCTTCTTCCACGATATATTGGATTGTTGGTTTATCAACGATTGGCAGCATTTCCTTTGGCATTGCTTTTGTAGCCGGAAGAAACCTTGTTCCAAGTCCCGCTGCTGGGATAATTGCTTTTCTCACCTTCATAATATGCACTCCTTAAACTGAAACTGATAATTGTGCCTGAGGGGCGACTTTGTAATTAGCAAGCGCCACAAGCCTTTCTTTTAGCTCTTCTTTCGCAAGATTTGGATAAGAAATGATAATATCTTCAATTTCCTCGATTAGAAGGTCTGAAGCTTTCCCAACATAAATCTTTGGATAAATTTGCTGATCATGTACTTCTTCCGGTTTTAATAGTTCTTCAAAAAGCTTTTCGCCTGGTCGCATACCAGTAAAATCGATTCCAATCTCATCAATCGAATTACCCGAGAGTTTAATCAGATTTTTGGCCAAGTCGACGATCTTAACCGGATCACCCATATCTAATACGAATATTTCACCACCACTGGCAAGTGCCCCTGCCTGAAGCACCAATCTGGATGCCTCAGGAATGGTCATAAAATAGCGGACCATATCTGGATGGGTAACAGTGACCGGACCGCCCTTTTTAATTTGTTGTTTAAATAACGGAATGACGCTTCCACGACTTCCTAACACATTGCCAAATCGAACAGCTACAAATTTTGTTTCACTTTCTTTATCCATATGCTGAATGATCATTTCAGCTAGCCGTTTTGATGAGCCCATCACACTGGTTGGGTTCACTGCTTTATCCGTTGAAATCATGACAAAGGTTTTTACCCCATTCCAACTGGCCGCCTTCGCCACATTCATGGTTCCCACTATGTTATTTTTAATGGCTTCCTCAGGATTGGCCTCCATTAATGGAACATGTTTATGTGCGGCTGCATGATAGACGGAGTCTGGTTGAAACATGCTCATGACAGTCATCATTTTCTTGGCATCCTGGATATCTGCAATAACGGGGATAAATTCAATCCCTGTATGTTTGAACGTTTCCTTTAGTTCCATTTCAATCGAATAGATGCTGTTTTCACCATGGCCTAATAAAATCAATTTTTTCGGCTTGAAACAAGATAATTGACGGCAAATTTCTGATCCGATAGAACCCCCTGCTCCTGTTACCAATACATTTTTATTTGTAATATTTTCCGAGATTGTAATCATATCTAGTTCTACAGGTTCTCTTCCTAATAGATCCTCTACTTGGACATCACGAAATTGATTAACAGATACTTTTCCTGTCATCAAATCCTCCAACATTGGCAGAATTTGCGTTTTAGCCTTCGTTTTAGCACATTCTTGGAAAATGGCGTTTAGTTCTCTTTTGCTAAGTGATGGAATGGCAATCACGATGTTTTCAATATTTAATTTGTTAACCGCAAATTCAATTTGATTAATGCCGCCAATGACTGGAACCCCTAATATATCGAGCTGGTGTTTCTTATCATCATCATCAATAAATGCAATCGGCAACAGATCAGCATCACTATTCTGTTGCAGTTGCCTTACCACCATCGTACCGGCAGATCCTGCTCCAATGATGAGAGTTCTTTTTTTACTTTCATATTTTTGTAAATGTGAATCTCTAAACATTCTCAGGCAAAACCGTGATCCCCCGATTAATGACATATTCAGCAGCCATGTTACGGTTAACAATCGATAAAATATTTCATGAAAAATAATGGCCTGTGCCGAAGCAGCAACGATAATTGACAATGTTACAACCTTAAGGATACTAAGCAATTCCCCAATACTGGCATATTCCCACGCTTTCTTATACAAATGGATTCTAAATGATAGATAATAATGACTGGCTAAAATGACAATTGAACTAATTACCATTGGAAAAGTAATGACATAAAAAGTGCCATTTACTAAGAAGCGGCTAAAATAGATAGCTGTTAGGACAATAAAAGAATCAATTAGCAGAAATAAGGATACTCTTTGCCGGTATGTCATACTATCCCCCTCAAAACTATGGATCTATTATTCATATCTACAACTCCTTAAAAATGTTAAGGATATGCTCTTTATGAAAAACACATCCTCAACATTTTTAAATAAAGGGCATCTAACCCCCCCTCACATCACACTCTCGACGACTGGCGTCTAAGGTTTTTCAACCCACAGCATGACCGAGTGCCTCCATTGATAAAGGCTAGGAGGCATCACCTTTTGTTTAAAAGAATATTCCGTTTCTAATAACGAACAATCTGACCAAAAAAAATGTCTATGTTACTTATTAACCACTACTCCAACAATATGGGCCTTTGCTAATTCTAATACTTTCTTCGCTTCAATAGCATCCTCAAACTTAGTGTGATCATTTTTAACGACTAAAATGACTCCATCACTTTGATTGGCAATTAACTTCGAATCTGATACTTCAAGTACAGCATTGGAATCAATTAAAATGACGTCATATTGCTGTTTCACCTTATCTAGTAAATCAAGCATTAGTTGAGAGCTTAGTAGTTCAACAGGATTATGAGTTATAGATCCGCTTGTTAATAAATCTAGCCTCCAAATCTCTGTATGGTAAACAGCCTCCGTAAATGATTGCCTCCCGGTTAGCACATCTGTTAATCCGTTCGTATTGGGTAGTTTGAAAAAGGAGTGTAAAGCCGGTTTTCTTAAATTGGCATCTATCAAAAGGACCTTTTTCTTTTGTTGCGCCATGGATACGGCTAAATTTGTAATAATAGTTGACTTTCCCTCACTGCCGCATGGTGATGTAACCAAAAAGGTTTGACTTTTCTTTCCTGAGAGCATGAATTTAATATTGGTTTGAATCATTCGAAATTGCTCAGCAATACGGGATTCTGGATGGGAATAAGTGATGATGGTCCTTTTTTTTATATCAGTGGATTCTTTTCTCTTATTTACCGCCAACCGTTTCGCCTCCCGTTTCTAGTTCAAAATACATTCCATTTTTTTTTCGTTTTAAGTTCCGTCTGCTTATTCGTGGGACCTTTCCTAATACAGGTAACCCTAGCATCGCTTCAAGGTCATTGTTCGGGCGAATTCTGTTATCCAATGACTCTAGTAAAAACGCTAATCCGATTCCAATCACGATACCAACAGCTACTGCAATGAATAATTTATTATTATTTTTTGGATTAATGGGATTTGTATTTACCTTCGCCTTGGATAACACTCGAACATAATCTTCCCCGACAATTTTGGGTACCTCATCTTTAAATACATTGGCGACTGTATCTGCTAGGATTGCTGCCTGATTAGGGTTCGAGTCCACTACACTTATACTTACAACCTGAGAATTATCTACGCTTGCTACCGTGATTTGACTAGCTAATTCCTCAGCACTTTTATCTAATTGCAACTGATCAATTACAATATCCAAAACAGCTGAATCTCTGATAATTACTTGAAGTGTTTTTCTTGATTCCTCATCTGCTCCAATGATTATTCTTGAAGATGATTGATACAGAGGTGTAATAGCAGCGTTATTTAAAATAAAACCTGCTATTCCAGAGATTACTGTTAGTAGGGCTATAATCCAAAATCTTCTTTTGAACACACTTACTATTTCTTTTAAATTAATTTCCTTAACCTTGGGACTTTGGCCATTTCTATTTAGATTAATCGTATTCATGAAACCACCTTTATTTTAAATATTTTAAGAACATAGGAGTCAATATTAGTTTGTTTATTTCACCAGCAAACTCATACTTTATAATTAACATTTTAGTTCTATATAAAGAACGTGTCAATGCTTTCTTTCCCATTTTCTACTATTTAGGTGATTCAAAAACTAGACGCTAAGCTCCATCTGCTTCCTGAGCAGATGATTAAACATCCCTTTCTTTTCATGTGCCAGTTGGGCAAATTGACCTTTCTGGATAATCTCTCCCTGCTCTAATACAATCACTTGGTCGGCATTCCGAATGGTTGATAATCGATGAGCAATCACGATCACCGTCATTCTTCCTTTTAGTCTATCTAATGCCTCTTGAATCTTGGACTCATTTTCTGTGTCTAAGGCACTTGTTGCTTCATCTAATACTAGAATGGAAGGTTTGCGAAGGATTGCTCTGGCCAAAACGAGCCTTTGCCGTTCTCCACCAGATAATCTTATTCCTCTATCTCCAACAATAGTCTCTAATCCTTCCGGCATCTTTTTGACAAAATCCGCTGCTGCCGAAAACTCTAGTGCCTCCCAAATTTGAGTTTCATTTACCTCAGGTTTTATCATAAGGAGGTTTTCTCTAATAGTGGCGTTAAACAGAAAAGGTTCCTGTGGTACATAACTAATTGAACGCCTTAAAGACAACAATTTATCCTCTGAAAGAGGTTCCGCATCAATAAGGACACTCCCGGACTCTGGTTTATTCAAGCCCATAATCATATCTATTAAGGTACTCTTTCCTGCCCCGGATGGACCTACAATGGCGGTCATACTTTGAACAGGAATATTTAAATTTATATTTTGAAGTGCATAGCTTGATTCTTTTGAGTTATATCTAAAAAATACTTCCTTACATTCGATACCCTTTTGAATGTGAAGAGGTTTAATATCCTTGTAGCTTGTGTTAGTTGAAACCTCTAATGCTTCGTTACATCTTTCTTGTAGTACAACTAATGAGCGAAAGGCGGGTACTGTTGTTGCAATTTGCTCCATACTAGCTTGAATACTAGTAATACGAGGCCATAATCTTGAAAAAATCATTAATATAAGAAAAAATTGTTCAGGTTTCGCATCAAGCATCAGAAAATAAATCAATAGAAAAATTGCTATTAAACTGGCTGAAGCAATTTTATAAAAAGTTTGGGAGGTTGTTTTTAATTTAATATAATCAATTTGCTCCGAGACCATATCGTTTGTTAAACTCCTCAGCCATCCTAACCTGGATTCTTCCAAGGTGTTACTTTTTATATCTTTAATACCATTTAATTGATCCGTAATACCTGCAAGATATTCCTGCGCTAACAAGGACGTTTTTAACCCCAGTTGTTTTGACTGCTTGATGAATCTGCGGGAAAAGAAGGCCAGTATAAATCCTGAGGCTAAGACAAATAAGGTTAATTTTGTTGATAACCAGAATGCAATGCCAATTTGTATAACTGTAAAAACCATTGATGATAAAAATTGTGTAAATTGAATAATCCCACCTGTTACGCGGGAAAGCTCCATGGTCATGACGTTAATCAAATCTGACTTTTTTTGTTTCGTAAAAAATTCCCAATTTGCCTTCATTATTCCATTGTAGGTTTCAACTCTTAATTGCCGGACAAACCCCTGTGTAATTTTAACATTCCTAATTTCTAAGTTTTGCTGAAGCAAATTTTGTGTAATAACTAACAAAATATAACAACCCAAAATCATAGCCAACACCATTAATTTAGGGAATTTCTGCAAGAAATCAAATACCTGCAAAAATTTTATAGTTTCCATATCTACACTGATTATTCCACTGTAATGAATCATTGGAATTAATAGAAATATCCCCATTCCATCAAGGAAACTTACTAATCCCATACCGAAAAGATTTAAATATAGGATATTACCAGAGTAGGAATATAACTTTTTTATAAAATAAAATACGTAATTCACTATTTACGCCCTCCTTGCTTCGGAATAATTCTTCGTTTTCCTTAAGATCACAATAATCGGCCGCAACGGGAAATATAGAAAATGAAGAATTTTCGGCAGAGGAAAAAACTCTGCATCCTCCGGATAAGGATAAAGGGTGCTCGCAAAGAAAAGCACTTTTTGTCTCTTGGACATTAACGAAATTAAATGTCGCTTATGATACTCAGACACATCTTTTGGCACTGGGTATGTATGAAGATTAACCATTTGTTTTATATAAAACAAAGCATCTCCTGCTAACTGCTTTGTCTGCTTTCGATTTATGTTTTCCATCATTTCATCAGGTACTTTTGTGCATAGCAATTCTGAAGCTAAATATAATGCCTGACCACCCAATTGAAGAAATTGATTTTCTCTAAGTAAATCCTTGGTTTTGTTCCAATTAAGTTCCATTTTTACTAATTTTTCAATATCCATTAACCACCTTAGTCTTGACCAGCCATGGCGCGCTCCATGAGATACTAAAAATAAAAATAAATCTTCAAACCCTAATGTATAAACAGGGTAACTTGTTAATTTACTAACTCTTTTTCGATCCCACAAATCATTAAAATTTGGCTCTTTCGCAGGACCAGGATTCAGTCTCCAGTGGATTTCGACTTTTATCTGTTTTTCCGGATGGGAAAACGTAATATGATGATGTCGCCATTTCCAATCATTTAACACCGTTTCAATATAATCATCTTTGATATATCCATGATCCAATAACAGTTTTTCTGCAAGTGATAATTTTTCAATTGGTATTAATATGTCTATATCAGCAGACGTTCTTAACGATACATCGCCATAAAGGTCAACTGCCAATACTGTTCCTTTTAAAAATAGACTGCGAATGTTATTTTTATCAAATAATTTAGCAACATTTTCTGTTTCGCCACTGAGAAAAAGCATGCGAAAAATGTTTTTTTGATAAGAGAGTTTCAGCTTTTGGCACACGAATTCCGGAACAAATTCACTGTCTAGTTCTTTGATTTTTTTATAAACAATCGGAAAAACACGATGATGAATAGTTAATGTATAAAAAGTATCCCAATTTATTTTTTCCAAGAGATCAGGGCTTAATTTATCTATTGTTTGCTCCTCATTTATTAAGGAAAGTAACAATTTTAATTCTATAGGAAATTGCTTTACCTGCTCTTTAAATAATGTATCCACTTTGGTTTACTCCTTTAGGTTCTATCCATTCATACACCTTGCGAATTTTCCTACTACTGTAAATTGATCCATAACTTCCTCGCCCGTTATAATCAACGTTCCACTTCTGAGCCAAGCATGGGCTGCCAATTGTCCATCCTCATCTCTTCCAGTTCCTAAATAAAGAGTACAATCGATCTGTCTTCTTTGAAGCATTTTCATTGCGGCTATGGCCTTTACCAAACACTTACTTTGCCAAGGTGTGTAATTGCTCATAATATAAATAGCATTTGATATGTTCTTTAAAAGTTTCTCTTCTGAAGGATTCCGGTTAAATGAGGATTCCTCCATATGTTCACCCAAAATAGGGGCAACTTTTGAAAAAGGCATCGATTTTAAAATGCGCCCCCAGGCCAAAAAGATAAAAGCCTCTATAAACAATCGCTTTTCTTTTGAATCCAACAACACAAATGTTTTTACTATTCGGGCAAGTTTCATGACAAAATCCTCCTAATTCACGATTTGAATTAGGCCCTCATTATTTAAATGGTTGATAAAGGAGAGAACATCCTGCTCACATACTTTTTGCTCAATTTCGTAGTCCTTCAGTAATCTGTTTACTACTTCCATAATTTCTATAGGTGACTTGATTAATTGCCAAATTTCTCCACCTATTGTCCCTAAGTTGTAGTATTTTCCACTTTTAATACTAAGCATGACTTTTTCACCATTCATATCACTAACTACATTGCCTTCTGCTTGCAAGACTACTGATGCTAGTGAAATAGTTTGTGTACTAATCATATTAGTCCCCCCTATTTTATATTGGATAACAGTAGAGACATTAGTTCGGAAGCTGTAAACTCTCCAATTGGTCTCTGTAATTGAAACATATTAATGTGATTTAAAATTTTTGCTGATTCTTTAAAATGCCATTCTGTCATACCTAAACGGGTTACCAAAAAGTTCCGGTAAGTATGTATATTTAAAGTATGCAATTGTTCTAATCCCTCAATTTTCTTTAGGTGAGGCTTTTCTTGTTCGTTAATCACCAGCTCAAAAATAGCTACTAGTGGTATTTTTTCTTCTAGAAATCGTTCATGAACTGGAACAGCAAATTTTTTTTCTCTATCAAATAATGGTTGTAAATTGGCTGATTCTATACCAAATTGGTTTAGGCTTTCTTGCCACAATTTCTGTTGAGGATAGGATGGAGTGACATAAGGAACATTGTTTTGATCAAAAGATATTGGTATGACATCATCACTTAATAATTGATAGCCCTTATTCATTAATGCTGCCGCCAAGGTTGATTTCCCCGCACCTGAGTGACCCACAATGGCATAGGCTTTCCCTTCAATTGCAATAGCACTTCCATGCAATGGTAGGATCTTTCGCTGAAGAAGTACGGCTCCCATACAGGTACCAAGGATATATAGGCGTATTTTATCTTCTTCTGCCCCTTTTATTGGAGATACGATAATTTCTTTTCCATTTTGAATAGAAAAGATCGCTGTATCAGGAACTTCAAACATGATTTCATTTCCTTGCACAACAAACTTTTTCACTGTTCCGGAATCTATTTCATACCAACGTTGAGATAAGTCACGTTTTTTAATTTCGATGTCTGCCTCATTAACTGCATGTTTTAATAACGTCATTTCAGGCAAAACTATTTCACTTAATAGATTCAATCCAAATCCCTTATACAGTAGGGCACTTTTTGTGATAGTCATGTTCTCACTCCAGCTACCGAGAAAAATTTTTAAAAGCCCTTACACACTTTGCATTGTATAAGGGCAGTTTTGTGGCCATGATTCGCTGAAATCTACATTCATTAGCTGTACTTTACTGGATCGTCTGGATCTGGTTGTACTGCATCAGGAATTTTATGACCAGGTCCTGCCATAGTCATGTTAACGTTCAGTACTTCTAATTCAGGAGTGCTCCATTCTTTTTTCATGCTATCACCTCCTTTCAAGCAACTTTTTTTATAAATCGATAGAATATTAAACTACGCATTAATATTTTAAAATCTTGATCGTAGACATATTCCGGACTCGGAATCTCTTTAAACTTTGGTATAATGGAACGAATGAACTCTATATTTAAGTATTCAGCTACTTGAGCATCATTGAGCATTTGCTCTAACTCGTTTATAAACTTATTCCAATGTGACGTCATTCTAATGATTCCATCGGCACCTTGTGCTCCTCTAGTTCGAAAGTTCAAGCGTATATTGTCTGGTAATAAATTTTTAGTTGTTCTCCTGATTAGAGCCCTGTCTAAACCATTTTGAACGTATTGTTCCTCAGGTAGGGATAAACAAAAACGAGCGACACGCAGATCATTAGTAGGATCACGATCCCATACTTTATATGGCAGTGAAAATTTTGATCCATACGTTCCTGTTATATTCCAGTAGTAAAGCTGTTCAAATTGCATTTTCCTAATTTCATACCAATTTTGCGAAATGGTTCCATTCCGATCAATTCCATGACTTAATAGGGTTTCGAATACTCCCATATTCTCGGCAAATTCTGAATTGATCATTAGTGGAGAAGGGTCCACTTCTTTCCCAGTGAAAATCCTATCAAAGAATGGAAATGATTTCCGAGCTACAACTGACACAACTCTTGACTTTTTTACTTGCAAGTTTCTACTATATAAAGATATTTCTCGAATACTTCGAATCAGCTGTAGATTTTTTAATAGTCTAACGTGGTATTCTAACGCTGGGCCCCAAGAAACTGTCCAATTTCCTCTTTGACCATTAAGAAGCACCCCTACACCTTTTTGGTTAGCCCGCTCATAAATCCCTTTTAGCCAATAACTATTTTCAAAAAACTTATAGGGCATTTCTAAGTGATTTAGCCATTCATCAATGACTGTGTATGAACTTTCCCCCTCAAAATCCAGAAATTCGGGTACTATATTCCCAACAAAATTTACAGTCGATTCAATCAGTGGACGCTCATTAGCTACCCGACTTTTAGGGGTCCAGTCCTCAAACTCTTGTAAAGGTACGTAGCTAAAGGTATGCAATTGTTTGCTCTCCCCGCGCAATGCTGGAGCAGCTAGACACGCCACTGATCCGGAATCTAATCCACCGCTTAGGTGAGCGCCCACTTTGTGAATCGTTCTTAATCGGTCATTAACAGCCCTTTGGTAGACCTCCTTAAAGGCCTCTTCATATTCCTCATTAGACTTCAATTTCAACTTATTTTCTTCTGGCAACTGACAATACCTTGATACTGTTAGTTTGCCATTTATCACTTTTAATGAATGTGAAGGGGGAATTTGCCGCAATGTTGTATAAACCGTTGAAGAAGGATCTACCGATTCAAACATCCCCGGATTCGCTAAAAACTCTGCAATCCATTGTTTATTTAATGTTTTTTCTATGTATGGTAATTTCAATAAAGGGGCCATCACAGTCGAGAATGCAAACTTGTTGTTTTGAAAGTGGAAGTAGAGAGTCCTTAAACCAGAATAATCCCTAGCCCCAAACACCTTCTGCTCCCGCTCATCCCAAATCATATAGGAAAAATCGCCAACTAAATACTTGGGTGAGTCTTCGCCCCATTTATCATAAGAAAGGAGGATTAGTTCGCTGTCCGTTATGGATTTTTGCTTCGCCTTTGGGATTTGGAGTTTTTCAAATAGTTCAGCCCGATTGTCAATGATGGCATCGGCATTTATGGCCAGTTTCCTTTCTAGATCATAATAAGGAAGCTTCTCACCGACAGACTCTGGTGTGATCCATTGTGCATGACAACCGAGGAAGATTTTGTCGCTATACCAAGTTTGAACATCATCTGCTGGATATTTTTCTAGTTCTTTCATTAATATTCTGCCGTGTTCAACAATTAAAGGTTCATTATTAATATGATAGATCCCTGCTATAGCACTCATGGTTTCCCTCCACCAACTATGTAAAAAGTCATTCAGTTAAATACTATTATCCTATTATTCTTCCTTTTATAACCGAATATTCTGAATAAATAATATGAAACAAAGGTTCTAAAAAAAGAACACAGTTAGAATATTCATTTAAAAGATTATATATACCTAAAACCTTTAATTACCGGTATCTTTACCTAATTATTTTCTTTTCTACCTAATAAATCTGGGATACAAACTTTTAATCCGTTCTACATAAAGAACAGCTTGATAAAACTATATTATAATCTAATAGTCTCATTGTCAACCATCTTCCCCCTTACAAAATCCAGCAAATTCTGCAATTTCTAAAAATTTATTGACACCTTTTATAAATTGTAGTAAATTTTATAAAAAGTCTTAATATTGATTTTCTTATCAAGAGAGGTCGAGGGAATGGCCCTGTGACGCCTCAGCAACCTTCAGTGGATTTTTTCACTGAAAAGGTGCTAACTCCTGCAAATTGTTAATTTGCGAGATAAGAAGAATGACGCTTTGGTCGGATTACAAAAGTCTTCTTCTTATAGAGGGCTTTTTTCTTTTATTACCACGCTTTAATGCCGCAATGCTTTAAAGTGAGAAAACACTACAATTTTACTAAACAGGGAGTGTGCACAATGTACAAAATTGATACGAAACTTGCTCAAATTGGAAACAGAAGTGAAACGGAGACAGGCACCGTGAATCCACCGGTATATTTTTCAACTGCCTACCGCCATGCAGGAATTGGGCAATCGACTGGGTTTGATTATACTCGGACAGGAAACCCAACACGCCAGCTCCTTGAAAAGACGATTGCTGATTTGGAAGGCGGCGATCAGGGGTTTGCCTGCAGCTCTGGAATGGCGGCGATTTTCACGATCCTCTCCTTATTTCAATCTGGAGATGAGTGGCTTGTTAGTGAGGATTTATACGGAGGGACTTATCGTCTATTGGAAAAAGGATATAAAAAATGGGGCTTAACATCTCAATATGTGAATACGTGTTGTCCGGAAGAGGTTGAAAGCAAGATTACTCCGCAAACAAAAGCCATCTTTCTCGAGACTCCTACCAACCCCCTCATGCAGGAGGCAGATATTGCAGCGATTTCCGAGATTGCAAAAAAGCACGGAATTCTGCTGATTGTTGATAATACCTTCTATACTCCGCTCTTGCAGCAGCCGATTAAGCTTGGTGCGGATATTGTCATCCATAGTGCGACCAAATATCTGGGTGGACATAATGACGTACTTGCCGGATTGATTGTTGCCAAAGGCCAAGATCTTTGCGAGCAACTGGCCCTTTATCATAACGGAGCCGGCGGTGTGCTTAGTCCGTTTGATTCCTGGCTGCTTATGCGCGGTATGAAGACTCTATCCTTAAGAATGGAGCGCCATGAAAAAAATGCGCAGGCCATCGTTGAATTCCTTTCCAAACATGATGATATCATTGATGTTTTATATCCTGGACGCGGCGGAATGGTTTCCTTCCGAATTAAGGATGAAACGTGGGTCAACCCATTCCTGCAGAATTTAGAACTTATTTCGTTTGCGGAAAGCCTGGGCGGAACGGAAAGCTTCATTACTTATCCAGCAACACAAACCCATGCTGATATTCCTGAAGAAATCCGCATTCAACAAGGTGTTTGTAATCGATTGTTGCGTTTCTCTGTTGGTACAGAAGATGCGGAAGATATTATTTTTGATCTTAGTCAGGCGTTTGCCAAAATTCGTGAAGGAGTGATTGCATAATGGAAACCGAAGATTATTGTTTTGAAACGAGGCTGCTTCATAACCGTCATAAAGTGGACCCTGCTACGGGTGCGGTAAGTGTTCCGATCCAGCATGCATCCACCTTTCATCAATTTGATATCGACCAATTTGGCAAATATGATTATGCCCGCAGTTTAAATCCTACTCGAGAAGCACTGGAGGATGTCATTGCCGAATTAGAGGGCGGCGTGAAAGGCTTTGCTTTTTCATCAGGAATGGCGGCCATTTCCACAGCCTTCTTGCTTCTTTCTTCCGGCGATCATGTCGTGATTACGGAGGATGTCTACGGTGGGACGTTCCGAATGGTGACCGAGGTTCTTACACGATTCGGAATCCAACATACGTTTGTCGATATGACAGACCTTGATCAGGTAAAACAGGCAATTCAACCTAATACAAAGGCCTTTTATGTTGAAACACCTTCTAACCCGCTATTAAAAGTGACGGATATTCGCGCAATCAGTCAATTGGCGAAAGAAATTGATGCGTTGACTTTTGTGGATAATACATTCCTAACTCCACAGCTTCAGAAACCATTGGAGCTGGGAGCTGATGTGGTGCTACATAGTGCTACGAAATTTTTAGCGGGACATAGTGATGTCGTTGCCGGGCTTGCAGTCGTAAATGATGAAGCATTAGCCAAACGGCTTTACTTTTTACAAAATTCCTTTGGAGCGATTTTGGGAGTTCAAGATGCCTGGTTAGTACTACGCGGGTTGAAGACTCTTCATGTTCGCCTGGAGCAATCGCAAAGATCGACATTAACCTTGGCAGAATTTTTACAAGCCCATCCGCTTGTCGAAAAAGTATACTATCCGGCTCTTGAGGATCACCCCCAATACGAAATTCAACAGGAACAGGCATATGGTGCCGGTGCGGTTTTATCGTTTGAACTAAAGGATGAAGATGCAGTTCGCTCCTTTGTTTCCAATGTGAAGATTCCGGTATTTGCTGTGAGTCTTGGTGCGGTGGAGTCGATTTTATCTTATCCTGCAAAAATGTCACACGCTGCTATGCCGCAACCAGAACGTGAAAAGCGAGGCATTAAAAATAGTTTACTTCGTTTATCTGTCGGTCTGGAAAATCCGGAAGATCTTATCAAGGATTTTTCCCAGGCCTTTGAAAAGCTTGCACACAACGAATTGGTCTTACAACGAGGGGAATCGAAATGAGCTTTTTAGAAAAATTATCGAATCAAATCTTAATTGGGGATGGCGCAATGGGAACGCTGCTCTATTCCTATGGTACGGATTGCTGCTTCGAGGAGCTGAATCTTTCCCAACCTGAACAAATTCAACGCATTCATCAGGCTTATATCGATGCTGGCGCCGATGTGATTCAAACTAATTCGTATGCGGCCAATTATTTGAAGCTGCAGAGGTATGGTTTGGAGGATTCGGTGAAGGAGATTAATAGTGCCGCTGTTGTGAATGCGAAAAAGGCGGCACAGGGAAATGCCTATGTACTAGGTACCATTGGTGGCAATCGCGGCATCAAACCCAATTCTATTACTATAGAAGAAATTAAACGCAGTTTCCGTGAACAGCTTTATTGTCTTTTGCTGGAAGGTGTTGACGGATTGTTACTGGAGACCTTCTATGATCAGGAAGAACTTGAAACCGTTCTAGCGATTGCCCGTAAAGAAACGAAGTTGCCGATTATTGCACAGGTATCTTTGCAAGAGCCGGGTTTTTTACAAAATCGAACTCCTGTAAATGATGCTCTGAAACGGCTTGAAGAGATAGGTGCTGATGTCGTGGGGATTAACTGCCGGCTTGGTCCGCACCATATGCTGGAGGCACTGGCTCAAATTGAATTGCCGAAGCATGCGTTTCTGTCAGCCTATCCGAATGCCAGTCTCCCCGCTTATACAGATGGGAAATTTCATTATGACGGAGATGCCGATTATTTTCGGCATTCTGCACAAAGCTTCCGAAATGAAGGGGTCCGCTTAATAGGTGGATGCTGTGGCACGACTCCGGCTCATATTCGCGCTTTTGCAGCAGAAGTAAAGAGTAGTGTACCAATTTACGAAAAAGTCGTAAAATTAAAACCAAGGTCGATTCATGTTGAAAGCCAATCAGCGAAACGGGATTCTATCCCGCTTCATGAAATTGTGAAAGAACGGCCTTCTGTCATAGTAGAATTAGATACTCCGAGAAAACTAGATACGAAAAAGTTTTTTGAAGGAGCAAAAGCATTAAAAACAGCAGGTATCGATGCGATTACGATGGCGGATAATTCGCTGGCCCAGGTGAGAATCTCCAATGAATCACTTGGCTATTTAGTGAAACAGGAGTTGGGCATGCGCCCACTGATCCATATCGCCTGCCGAGACCGTAATATCATCGGATTGCAATCCCATTTGATGGGACTTCATACTTTAGGGATGCATGATGTGTTGGCGATAACCGGTGATCCAGCGCGAGTTGGCGACTTCCCAGGAGCCTCTTCCGTTTATGATGTCTCTTCTTTTGAGTTGATTCAAATGATTAAGCAGCTTAATGAAGGGTTATCGTTTTCTGGGAAAGATTTAGGTCAGAAAACAGCCTTCAGCATCGCCGGTGCATTTAACCCGAATGTCCGTTCACTAGAAAAAGCCGTAAAACGTTTGGAAAAGAAAATCAGTTACGGTGCGGATTACTTTATTTCTCAGCCTGTTTTTTCTGAGGAAAAGCTCGTGGAAGTGTATGAACATACCAAGCATCTGAATGCACCGATTTATATTGGACTCATGCCTTTGACAAGCAGTAAGAATGCCGAGTTCCTCCATAATGAAGTGCCAGGCATTAAAATTACCGACTCCATTCGTGAACGGATGGCGAAGCTGAGCGACAATCCGGCGGCAGCCGCCCGTGAAGGAATTGAGATTACGAAATCTTTGATTGATGCTGCCTTGGATTTATTTAATGGCATCTATTTAATCACACCATTTTTACGTTATGAAATGACCGCTGATCTGGCCCATTATGCCCGACAGCGTGCAGGTGAAGTGAGGGGGAACAGCTATGCCGAAAACACCATTTACTGAACAATTGAAAAAACGGATCCTCGTGATGGACGGGGCCATGGGAACGATGTTGCAGCAAGCTGATCTTACCGCAGATGATTTTGGCGGCGAACAGTACGAAGGCTGTAACGAAAATCTTGTGTTGACTGCTCCTGAGGTGATCGCTAAGGTTCACCGTGAATATTTGGAAGCAGGCGCTGATATTATTGAAACAAATACCTTTGGCGCAACGAGTATTGTTCTAGATGAATACGAGTTGGGCTATAAAGCCTATGAAATTAATAAAAAAGCCGCGTTGATTGCTGAGGCTGAGGTCGAAAAAGCATCGACGCAGGAATGGCCGCGTTATGTTGCTGGTTCGATGGGACCAACGACTAAAACTTTAAGTGTAACTGGTGGAACCACGTTTGAAGCTTTGGCCGTCTCCTATGAGGAGCAGGCACTCGGTCTCATCGACGGAGGCGTCGACTTGTTGCTCTTAGAAACAAGCCAAGACATGCTGAATGTAAAAGCAGGCTTTGTCGGGATACAGAATGCCTTTGAAAAAACAGGCAAAACCTTGCCATTGTTTATTTCAGGAACGATTGAACCGATGGGAACTACGTTAGCTGGACAATCAATTGAATCGTTCTTTATCTCGGTTGAGCATATGAAACCTGTTGCAGTAGGCTTAAACTGTGCCACCGGTCCGGAGTTCATGCAGGATCATATCCGCTCTTTAGCTGCTCTTGCTTCAACAGCCGTCAGCTGCTACCCGAATGCCGGCTTGCCTGATGAAGAAGGTCATTATCATGAGACACCGGAAACTTTGGCGAAGAAGCTTTCTGATTTTGCTGCCCACGGCTGGCTTAACATTGTCGGCGGCTGCTGTGGTACAACACCGGATCATATTCGAGCTATTTCTGAAGCGATGAAAAATTATCAGCCGCGTGAGTTTAAACCATCTGAGCTACATATGGTCTCAGGTATTGAACCGTTTATTTATGATGATCCAACATTGCGTCCCATCATGGTTGGTGAACGTACAAATGTAATTGGATCACGAAAGTTTAAACGGTTGATTGCGGAGGGGAAATTTGAAGAGGCTGCCGAAGTTGCCAGAGCTCAGGTGAAAGGCGGCGCCCATGTCATCGATATTTGCTTAGCCGATCCTGATCGTGAAGAGCTAGTTGATATGGAGAATTTTATTACCGAAGTCGTCAAGAAAATTAAAGTCCCATTGGTGATTGACTCCACCGATGATAAAGTAATTGAAAAGGCCCTTACTTTTTCACAAGGGAAAGCGATTATCAACTCGATTAACCTGGAAGATGGTGAGGAACGCTTTGAGACAATCGTTCCATTGATTCACCGTTATGGTGGAGCAGTCGTTGTCGGAACAATTGATGAAAAAGGCATGGGGGTAACAGCGGAGCGTAAACTGGAAATTGCCAAACGTTCGTATGAGCTTTTGGTTCATAAATACGGTTTGAAGCCGCAGGATTTGATCTTTGACCCCTTGGTATTCCCTGTCGGAACCGGGGATGAACAATATATCGGTTCAGCAAAGGCAACGGTAGATGGAATTCGCTTAATAAAGGAGCATCTGCCAGAGGTACAAACGATTTTGGGAATTAGTAACGTTTCCTTCGGCTTACCGCCAGTTGGCCGGGAAATTTTAAATTCCGTGTTCTTGTATCACTGTACGCAGGCTGGTCTTGATTATGCGATCGTCAATACAGAGAAATTGGAGCGTTTTGCTTCAATCTCTAAGGAAGAGGTCGAGTTGGCCGAGAATCTCCTATTTAACACAAACGATGCAACATTGGCCGTATTTACTGATTTTTATCGTGATAAAAAGAAAGAAACGAAGTCCGCCATTCCGAATATGACGCTTGAAGAGCGGCTTTCCTATTATATTATCGAGGGCACAAAGGAAGGTCTATTACCGGATTTGGAACAGGCTCTTACTCAATACCCTGCCCCATTGGGTATCATCAATGGACCATTGATGGAGGGCATGAAAGAAGTTGGCCGCCTATTCAATGACAACCAGCTGATCGTTGCCGAAGTGCTGCAAAGTGCTGAAGTCATGAAAGCCGCTGTTTCTTTCTTGGAGCCATACATGGAAAAAGGCGATGTCTCCTCTTCAAAAGGAAAAGTCATCCTGGCAACGGTTAAAGGGGACGTGCATGATATTGGGAAAAACCTCGTCGATATCATTCTAAGCAATAACGGCTATGATGTCCGTGATCTTGGCATAAAAGTAACACCTGCTGATTTAATTAAGGCTATACGTGAAGAAAAACCGGATATGGTTGGGCTGTCAGGTTTATTAGTAAAATCCGCTCAACAAATGGTACTGACTGCTCAAGATATGAAAGAAGCAGGTCTGTCCCTGCCGATTCTAGTCGGCGGTGCAGCTTTATCCCGTAAATTTACCGATACGAAAATTTCCAAAGAATACGATGGACTTGTGCTCTATGCAAAGGATGCCATGACTGGTTTGGCTTTGGCTAATCAACTTCATTCGCCTGAAGAACAGGAGAAGTTATTTGAGGAAAAAAATAAAAAGCTTGCCGCCGCTGATATTCCGTTAGACTTGCCGGTTCGTTCCACTTCTTCTGTGGCTGTGAAACCAAAACCAGCTGTTTCTAAGGATGCTCCTGTATTCGTTCCAAAAGATACAAAGAGACACGTATTAAAAACATATTCCCTTTCCCATATTGAGCCCTATATCAATATGCAAATGCTTCTAGGGCACCATCTTGGCGTAAAAGGAAAAATCGCCAAATTACTGGCAGAAAAAGATGAAAAAGCGGTTAAGGTGAAAGATATGGTCGATGGATTGTTAGCGGAAGCCAAAGCCAATAACTGGGTCACTCCGGCGGCTGTCTATCAATTTTTCCCGGCACAATCAGACGGCAATAAGGTGTATATTTATGACCCTGAAGATTTGAGCCGCGTCGTTGAAACCTTTGATTTCCCGCGTCAGGAATCCGAACCTTTCCTTTGTTTAGCGGACTATTTAAAGTCAGTTGACAGCGGTGTGATGGATTATGTTGGCTTCTTTACGGTAACGGCTGGAAGAGGCATCCGCCAAAAGGCTGATGAATTAAAGAGTGAAGGTCGTTTCCTTGAATGCCACGCACTTCAGGCCATGGCATTAGAAAGTGCTGAAGGTTTCGCCGAATTGATTCACCGTCAAATGCGCGACCGATGGGGCTTCCCGGATCCCATCACATTCACCATGCAGGACCGTTTCGCTGCACATTACCAAGGACAACGCTTCTCCTTCGGCTACCCGGCCTGCCCCGATTTAGAGGATCAGAAAAAGCTGTTTAAGCTGCTTCAGCCAGAAGAAATCGGGGTGCAGTTAACAGAGGGCTGCATGATGGAACCAGAGGCTTCTGTTTCCGCAATGGTGTTTGCTCATCCGGAAGCTAGGTATTTTAATGTGTTGAAATGATTGAGTTGTTGTCCCCCGCGGTGATGTAGCGGGGGATTTTTAGCGTGGAATTGGTAGGGGCTTAGGTAGATCTGGTGCATTTTCGCGGACTCAGGCTTGATTCCCGCCGATATCCTGGTTAATCCCGTGGGTTTTGGCTGGAATCCCGCGCGTTTTTACCGGAATCCCGCCAGTTCTAAACGGAATCCCGCGAGCCCCGCAAAATATGAACATTCCTTGACAATTAACCTTAATTCCTATATAGTTACCCAGGTAACTAATTTATAAAAAACGGAGAAAATTATTTATGTACCACGAATTATTCCACACTCTTCATCAGCTTTCACGTCATCTGACCAACAAATTAAATGAAGCATTAAAACCATTAGGATTATACGGCTCACAATGGGCTGTAATATATGTGCTACACGAAAAAGGTTCATTAACCCAAAAGCAACTTTGTGAGTATTTGTTTGTTGAAGCACCTCCGATGACCCGGACAATTCAGCGCCTCGTCAGTCAGAGGTATGTCATGCAGATTCCCGGAAAGGACAAACGGGAAAAATATATTCAATTAACGGAGGAGGCTATAAACTCCTATCCCAAGTGGGAGCAAGTCGTTAACGAAACCAATAAGGCGCTTTTAGAAGGCGTACCTGACACAATACAGAAACAACTTCTTCAGCTGCAAATAGGCTGGCTGGGAAAACTTCGATAAGGAGAGGATTACATGAACAAATCTACGTTATGGACAAAAAACTTCATCAGTATTTCGTTCAGCAACTTTTTTCTATTTTTATCTTTCTATATCCTGTTGGTCACCCTGCCAACCTATGCACTGAATGATTTACATAGCAGCGCATCAACCGCAGGATTAATGACCACGGTTTTTTTATTATCTGCCATTATCTCACGACCGTTAGCCGGACAGTGGCTGGAGCGTGCCGGGAACAAAAAGGTCTTACTAACCGCCCTAATGATATTCGCGGGCGCCTCTTTGTTTTATTTTTTTCCTAAAAACATCGTTGGCTTCCTCGTCATACGACTTCTGCACGGAATTGGCTTCGGAATGGCGACGACGGCAGTAGGTACAATTGTGGCCGATATTATCCCTTCTTCCCGCAGAGGTGAGGGCATGGGGTATTTCGTTATGTCAACCAATATGGCGATGGTGCTCGGACCGTTTATCGGGTTGATGACCATTCAGCATTGGGGTGCCAAAATCATGTTTTTACTCAGTGTTGTGGTAGCCATCGGATCCTTGATAACAGGACTTAGTGTAAAACAGAAGAAAATGGAACAAACAAAAGATATCGAAGTGCTCTCGACTTTTTCCTTCAAAAGTCTTTTCGAACCATCTGCTGTTCCCATTTCGCTTGTTGGTAGCTTTATGGCAATCGTCTACTCTGCCCTGCTTTCCTTTGTATCGATCTACGCCAACGAAATTCATTTAGCGAATGTCTCTAGTTTATTTTTCGTGGTTTATGCCATCGTGTTATTGCTCTCAAGACCGTTTACGGGAAAATGGCTCGATCGTTTCGGCCCAAATGTGCTTTCTTATCCTTGTATCATACTTTTTTCGATTGGGATGTTCATCTTAAGTATGAGTGAAACCGCAGTGATGTTCCTCATTTCTGCGGGAATGATTGGTTTGGGCTGGGGTACTTTGTTCCCAACTTTCCAAACCATTGCGATCCAGAAGGCAGAGCCGCAAAAAAGAGGGCTAGCGACAGCCACGTTTTTATCGATCTATGATACCGGGATGGCGCTTGGGTCTTATTTTATCGGATTAATTGCTGCCAAGATGGATTACAGTTCCTTGTATTTCTTGTGCTCGTTTTATGTTTTAATTGGCTTAGTTCTCTTTTATTTCCTTCATACGAGAAAAGGAAAAGGCCGTAGCGAAAAGGTTCAACAGCAAGTTCACAAAACTTCGATTCTCTAAATTTTTGAAATAAGCAAGATGTTTTACTTTTCAATTTAGGTATACCTATAATGATAGTGTAAAAACTTTACTTTGGAGGTTTTTGGAATGTATGATGTTGTGATTGTTGGGGCAGGTCCTGCAGGTGCAAGCGCAGCTTTAATTACCGCAAAAGCTGGAAAAAAGACATTAATTCTTGATAATGATAAGAGTGTGACGAAGCGCGCATGGATTGAAAACCATTATGGTGTGAAGGAAATTACTGGTCCGGATCTTGTTGAAATCGGGAAAGACCAAGCACGCAAATTTGGCGCTGAAATCGTTCAAGCAACTGTTACCAATGTGGCGAAAGCAGACGGCGGCCTAAAGGTAGAAACAGATACTGGGAGATTCGAGGCAAAACATGTTGTCTTAGCAACTGGTATGATGGCTGATCTTGCAGAAGCTGCCGGCATAAATACAAAGCCTGGTACAGAGCCAAGGGTAAAAACTATTCTTGACGTTGATGCCGCTGGAAAAACAAACATTGACGGAGTTTGGGCTGCCGGTACAATAGCAGGTGTCAGCATGCACACGATTGTAACTGCTGGCGACGGTGCCAAGGTTGCCATTAATATCGTTAGTGAATTGAACGGTGAACGCTATGTGGATCATGATATTTTAAAAGGATAAATTTAGGGCTGGCTCATTAATTTGGGTCAGCTTTTTATTGTGAGTTGTTGATAAATGGTGGATTAACTTCGATAAAAGATGGATTTATGTAGATAAGGTATGAAATTGTGTTGATATTTTACTAATTAGTGTTGATATCTAGCCTAAACACGTTGATAAATCGTAATTCCCGTCGATAAATTTTTCGCATCCTTCATTTTGTTGATTTTAAGAAAAAACCTGTCGATATCTCGTTGAATATTTCCCCAATTGACGTCAATATCCACTGAAACACGTTGATAAACCCCAATTTCACGTTGATAACACCCTGAAATCTTCAATTCATGTAATATTTTCCCTTTCTCATCATATTTTAAAGTTAATTTTCCTGATTCTTTGGTACAATACAAAACATAAGACTAAAAAAATAGGGAGACATTCTATGATCAAAAGTGATACGAATCTGAAGCCAGTTGTGGCGGGGCTATTATTGGCCATCCTGATGTCGGCAATGGATAATACGATTGTAGCAACGGCGATGCCGACAATTGTTTCCGATCTTGGCGGGTTTGATAAATACATCTGGGTTACCTCCGCTTACATGGTGGCGGTGATGGCAGGTATGCCGATTTTTGGAAAACTATCGGATATGTATGGCCGTAAACGCTTCTTTATGTTTGGGTTAATCATCTTCTTAGTCGGTTCTTCACTGTGCGGGATTTCCCAAACCATTGTCCAGTTGAGCATTTACCGGGCAATTCAAGGGATTGGCGGCGGAGCGTTGATGCCGATTGCATTTACCATTGTGTTTGATATTTTTCCACCCGAAAACCGAGGAAAAATGACCGGATTACTTGGAGCCGTGTTCGGTGCATCGAGTATTCTTGGGCCTCTATTAGGTGCATACATCACGGATTACATAAGCTGGCACTGGATTTTCTATGTAAACGTGCCGATTGGCATTGTCTCGATCTTTTTAATCGTGAAATATTATCATGAGTCCTTACAGCACTCCAAGCAAAAAATTGACTGGTGGGGTGCCATTACTTTAGTAGTATCCGTTGTCAGCCTTATGTTTGCGCTTGAACTGGGTGGAAAGGAATATGATTGGCAGTCCGTACAGATTATTGGCCTGTTTATCAGCTTCTTTATCTTTTTTATCCTCTTTTTCTTTGCGGAAGCCAAAGCAGAGGAACCGATTTTGCCACTTTGGTTATTTAAACGGAGACTGTTTGCGACCTCGCAAATCCTAGCATTTTTATATGGTGCTACCTTTATTATTTTAACGGTATTTATACCGATCTTTGTGCAGGCTGTTTATGGTGGAACGGCGAAGAATTCCGGACTTATATTAACACCAATGATGCTTGGTTCGGTGGCAGGGAGCTCGTTTGCCGGAATTTTCATGGCGAAAACAACTTATCGAAATCTGATGGTTATTTCCGTCATTTCCTATGTTGTCGGAATGTTATTGCTCGGCACGATGACGGTGGATACGTCACGCTTGATGTTAACCTTGTTCATGATTTTGGTTGGTTTTGGGGTGGGGTTCTCCTTCTCACTTTTACCAACCGCATCTATTCACAATTTGGAACCGCAGTATCGTGGAACGGCCAACTCCACCAACTCCTTCCTGCGTTCATTTGGGATGACACTTGGGGTAACGATTTTTGGGACAATTCAAGGAAACTGGTTCACGGATAACCTGAAAGAGGCCTTCAAAGGGATTCAAGGCGGCGCTAACTTTAAAATGGGCGATCCACGGCAAATTTTCCAAGCCGATGAGCGCTCGAAAATTCCTAGCTTTGTGTTAGATAAAATTGTTCAAGCAATGTCTGATTCCATTACACATACCTTTTTGCTAACATTAATTCCCATTGCGTTAATTGCCATTACGATTATCTTTATGGGGAATGCCCGCGTTACAATACCTGAAAAAGCATCGAAAAAAGGCTAGAAAAAAGCACTGGACAAATGTGTCCAGTGCTTTTGTTTACGCATCAAGGTCGTTTCCGGCCTCAACGATATGAAATAACAGATGTGCTAGGTGATGGATTGGGCCGTATTCCTCGTCGTCTTTTTCATCATCGATTTCGTCGCTGAATTCCAGATCGTTTAAATACAGTGCCATGAATTCATAAAAGTCACTTAGCTGAAAGGCATAGCAGCCGACCGGTTCTTCATTATCCTCTTCATATTGCAGCACCATATAGGAGATGGTGCCGTCTTCATCGGCACCGTCAAAAAAGACAAAGAAACCGATATTGGTGTCGAGTTCAAATAAATGTCTTGTTCCGCCTGCTGTCGCCTTATCGAAGTCTTCCTGGTTTAACTTTTGCACCTGCATAGTGTCGACATTGTCTTCCTGGTGAAAACTTACTACAAATGAATTCATGTTCATCCTCCTCGAAAAATTCAGGTAACCCCCTCTTCATCCTTTCCAATTAACGAAAAAAAAATCCCT
Organism: Bacillus sp. JJ1764; assembly: GCF_036962145.1. Classification (NCBI taxonomy): domain Bacteria; kingdom Bacillati; phylum Bacillota; class Bacilli; order Caryophanales; family Bacillaceae; genus Bacillus; species Bacillus sp. JJ1764. The sequence goes on from NZ_JBALNY010000027.1 coordinate 37,395, forward strand.
GATTTTCATCAGAGAAACATGATCAACCTACTGGTGGTTGAATAGGAATATAGGTAGCTGAAGCAGCCACATTTGTGCTTGCTTGTTGTTGGTCTACCGCTTTGGTAGCTCCAAATGGAAGCAATAAAGCTAATGAGAAAAGTACCATCGTTAATTTTTTCAATGTGGAATCCTCCTACGTCAGTTTGTATAAATATTTTACTGCCTTCTGGGCCATATTCTGTTGGTTGTAATAATCGGCCAGCAGTTTATAAAACTTAGTCATGTATTCGCTGTGCTCATCGACTTCCTCAAAAAAAGGAATGACCTTGGCCTCAAGGAATTTATATGATTTTTCCGGTGAAGCAATGCGTAGCAAATAATAATCAGCTAACAGTCTGAATTTTTTTACACCTAAATCCCGCGCCATGGTATGGACATCTCGAAAACATTCATGGGCTTTGTCTAGTGAATGTAAATAAAAATGAAGCTCGCCGATCGTATATAAGGTAACTAGGTATTCGTAATTATGTGTGTCTTGTAGTGCTAAGCTTTTTTTGTAAAAGGTGAGGGCCGCCTTAAAATCCCCCATTTTGCTTTGCAAATATCCCATATTATGATAGATTTGCGGCAATAGCCGCTCTTCCCGTAATATTTCCGCATTGCGAATGAGGTGCTGGAAACATCCTAGTGCTTCCTCATAGATATGGGAATGGGTGTAGTTGATCCCCAGCAACATCAGGGTGTGGAGGATCCGGGTAAAATTATGCTGGTTCATAAATAGCTGCAAGGCCATTTTTCCAAAATGAATCGCATGTCCGGGCTGGTCCAATGAACTTTTAACAAGGGCACGATGGTAAAGAAATTCACCGCTGGTTGCTTCCTGCTCATTTTCTATGTACAGCGCTTCAAGAAGTTCATCCGCATTGCGATATTGTCCTTCTAGAATTAACAATATCGCATGATAGTAACGAAATAAATAGTCTTCATGTTGGGAAAAATTTTTCTTTAGCTTATATAATAAATCCCGTTGCCTTGTGGCTTCATCTATTTGCCCTTTGAATAATAGAAACCGAAACTTATATAATTCCCAAATATATATATATCTTGAAAAGGGGATAAATGGTTCCACCTCTTTAATCCTCTGAAAGATTTCCTCGATTTCTTTCTTTTGATAAAAATGGATGGCACTGCTAAATTCTCTTAATAGAAGCTTGATTTGACCTTCTTTTTCCTGCATCTCTCCCATGGAAATTTCAAGTCTTGCCAGTAAAAGCGCGAGCGTTTCGTCATTCGCTTCCTTGAAGTTGTTTTCAATTTTGCTCAAGTGCGGAACCGAACAAATCCCTTTCGCCAGCTCCGATTGGGTAATTCCTCTTTGTGTTCGATAATATTTAATCAGGGCTCCCATTTCCATTTATCTATCTCCAAGCTTGTATTTTTATATTACTTGACACCCCTATTTTTTCAGACAATTCCCAAAATGGCAAATAAAAATGCTTAAACAGATCTATTTTTCAACTAAAAAACAATCTTTCTATGTTGGGAAAATTTCTTTTAATAAGAAGACTCTGTTAAACTTATATACTATTTTCGCTCCAATCAGCAGATTTAAAATCTTTAACATAGCCAAAAAGAAAAACCAGCCAAAAAATTGGCTGGTGAGGTTAAAAATATCGTTTTTTCCAAAATATGAGTGCTGTTAGACCCGCAAATAAAGCAGAAAAGACCAGTGGAATCGCATACGCATGCGCTGAATGAGCAAACGGAATATTGACGTTCATGCCGTAAAAGCTCGCCACCATCGTTGGCAAAGCCAGAATAATAGTGATCGAGGTTAAGAACTTCATAACAATGTTCAAGTTATTGGAAATAATCGAAGCAAAGGCGTTCATCATCCCGGACAAGATCGTATGATAGGTTTCCGCCATCTCAATCGCCTGCGTTTTTTCAATAATCACGTCTTCTAATAAGTCCTTATCTTCTTCATACATCTTTAAATAATTAAATCGTAGAATTTTATCTAGGACGACTTTGTTTGATTTTAACGAAGTCGTAAAGTAAACCAAGCTTTTTTCCAAAGCTAGGAATGCGTAAAGCTCTTTATTTTTCAATGATTGATGAACCACTCGTTCAATTTCATTGGTTTTCTTATTAATTTGCTTTAAATAACGCAGATAATAGGATGAGATCACGAATAACAGTTGCAAGGCAAAACGTGTCTTTTTAAATGTAAAAAATTCTTTGACACGATTTTTCCGGAATTCTTCGATAATCGGTGAATCCTTTAAAGAAACGGTAATAATATGGTCTTCGGTCAAGATAATACCAATTGGAATGGTCTCATATACCTCAAGCCCTGACCCTGACTCATCGAGAACAATATATGGAAAGTCGACGATGATGTAAATACGGCCATCATCGCGCTCGATCCGTGGACGCTCTTCATCGTCCAGTGCATCTTTAATAATATCAATATCGATCTGTGCAGCGTTTGATACTTTTGCAATTTCTTCAGCTGTCGGCGCAAACATGTTGATCCAGCAGCCTTTGGATATGACATCGACTCTTTCTAAAACCCGTGTTTCTGTGCTTTTGAAAATCTCTAGCATGTTAAAACCTCCTCACTTTTTATTTGAGGAAGCCAACCACCATATTCAGAGTTGATATTCTTGTAGAAACCAATGCAATCAATTCAAAAATAATATTGACTTCCCCACACCTACTTGGGTCCGGGTCTATGGAATAACTCAAAAATATCAACTCCTTCTTGTTTTTGATTTTTAGATAACTCGCCACCGATTAGCACGCCTTTAGGCGAACACAGAGGCGTAGTTTGCACTTAAGCCTGATAGGAAAGTCTATATTTCCAATCGGCCAAAAAGTAACTCCGCGATTGACGCGAAGTTTTTATCATCCCTTCCTATCATAAACCGAAATACCCTAAAGTACAAAGCAGTTTTTTTACCATTTAGTGATCTTCCGGAAAATAAGGGTTTAAATGAATTAATACTTCATCAATATTATCATATTTTTCCATTAGTTTTTGTTTAATCGATCTTGCCAGATCATGCCCTTGCTTAATTGTATTGAAATGATCAATGGCAATGCGCAAATCGACTAACACATAATGACCATGCTCTCGTGCTCTGATTCGGTCAATCCGCCGTACTTCCGGAAAATCATTAATAATAGCAATATATTCTTGAATCGTTTCATTGTTAATGTTGCGCTCCAATAAAATATCAAATGCCTCTGCCAACATTTCTTTGGCAATTTTAAAAATTAAATAAGCCACAAAGATACTGGCTGCTTTATCACCATATAGGAGGATTCCTATATCAAACTTGTTTCCGATAATGGATAATAGAACACCAATTGCCGCTGCTATTGAGGCAACAATGTCTGCCTTATGGTCAAAGGCGATAGCTTCAATGGCTTTACTGCTGTTTTGCGTTGCCACTTTTAAAGAGGTACGGTACAAAATCAGCTTAGCAACAAAGGAAAACAACGCAACCCACATGGCCAAAAAGCTCGGTGATTCGACTTCGTGAAATAACCCGGCAATTCCTTCGTAGACTACATAAATGGCTACAAGGAATAATAGGATTCCAACAATCTCAGAGACAATTACTTCTGCTTTTCCATGGCCATACGGGTGTTCATTGTCTGCAGGCTTGTTGGAAATTTTGATAACCAGCAGCACGATAACGGAAGCAAATACATCGGCTGCGGAGTGAATTCCATCGGCAAACACGGCATCACTGTGCCCAATTGAGCCGATAATGATTTTCCCCAAGGTGAGGATGACATTACTAATCACACTAATCCAGGCTATTTTTTTAGCCAACGTTTCTCTAGAACTCATTGTAACCACCCTTATATAAATCTCCCTTTACTCTTCTTGCCCTTCTTTTTCTTTTTTAATCATTTCGATTTCTTCGATAATTGATATTCTGTTAATTTGATCATTTAAAAAATGAAATGCCTGATCAAGATCTTCACGGGTTGGAAATTCGGATTTTTTGTTCATGTGCTTCACACCTTTTAATGATTTATTTTTTACAGGAGTAATCCATACCAAAAAAGAAAAAAATAGCGATGAGCCATCACAAAAAAGGAGTGTTCATCAATGGAAAAGAAATGGAAAGCGAACCCCAATATTAATAAAGAAGTGGCCGGCAGCTTCTTTCATCCAAGTGATTATAAAAGTAATAATGAAATTTCACAAGGGTTGGCCACGACTCACGAGCAGGTAAGCGATGTATACGCTGAAGGTGACATTACAACCGGCACGGAAAATGAATAGCACAAAAATCAGAGAAAACAGCCCGAAAGCTGTTTTCTTTTTTATTTATCGTCGTCAACATATGGATCGTGTTCGTAGGCCGGTAAATCACCAAAGCTTGTCATGATTCCTTCTTTATCAAGGGCTTCTTCGTATTTTTCATGCTGTGGGTTCGGATAGACGGTAATATTTTTTCCATACATATCATTGCCGACGAAGTTTTCATAGTCCTCGACATATCCGATGTTTTCATCCGCTTCTACATAGGCATCCTGGTAATCATCCTGTGGAAAGGCCAGATCGGACGGTGTATCGGAAGTCCCCCACTGGGCGACGGTCTGCCAGGTATCTTCTGCGTCAAAGGCGACGTTTTCATCCTTTTCGTCCATATCAAATTTACCAAATGGCGGCATTAAGACGCCTTCTTCCACCGGACGTTTGTGAGAAGTGGTTTGGTCCGGACTGTGTTCAATGCAATAAATGGTATTGGGCAATGCTTGAAGCCTCTCCAACGGGATATCATTGCCACAGACTTCACATTTTCCATATGTTCCATTTTCCATTGCTTGCAGGGCTTTATTAACATTAGATAACTCTAATTTATAATGTTCAAGCAAAGCATTATCTTTTTCCCGCTCGTAAAGTTCCGTTGCTTCATCGGCAGGGTGATTATCATAACTGGACAATTCTCCCACCGATTCATGGGCATGTCCTCGGTCCAAATTAAAGTGATCGTTTTGTTCCAGATGTTGTTCCAGATCATTTTTTTCTTGTAGCAATTGTAGGCGCATATCAGCTAGCTGTTCTGTTGTCAACATATCAAGATACCCCTTTCATCAGAAAAGCGCAAGTTATCTACACGATTCGTTTCCTTTTTATTTTCATTTTTTTCGTAGATGATTATGTACCAAAAATTTAATTCCATCAAAATCCTGTAGCTGGCTCTGAATAGGAATGGTTGTACCTTAGTATCTTAAGAAGGACAATGAATTGGGAGGGAATGCTTGTGGTTAATGAAAATTTTGATCAATTTAGAAAAGTTCAGGAGCGGCATCAAGGCGAATATTTGGGATCGGACCGGAAACAGCCGCCCGGTCTGAATGACCGTGATTACAATAGTCAGGAAAATACGGATAAAGCGCCAGGAGCTACCGGGCGGAAATAGTTGGGGAATCCCTCAGCTTTTTTCGTGAAAAAGGAGAGGTGTAATGGGAAAGTCACAGAAGAAGGAGAAAATGAAATGGTGGCAGCTTTCCTTGTTTGGGGTAGGCTGTACGATTGGTACGGGATTTTTCCTTGGTTCAAGCTTGGCCATCAAGATGGCTGGGCCCTCAATTCTGATTGCTTATGTGATTGCTGCCATTGGCACTTATTTTGTCTTTGACGCTCTTTCTAAAATGACGGCGAAGGAGCCTCTTGAAGGCGGATTTCGCTCTTATTCAAAAAAGGCCTTTGGCAGGTGGGCCGGTTTTAGTAGCGGCTGGGTTTACTGGTGTTCTGAGGTACTGATTATGGGGAGTCAAATGACGGCGCTGTCGATTTTCTCCCGTTTTTGGTTCCCTAAGGTACCTTTATGGGTGTTTGCTATTGGATATGCCGTTTTGGGACTAGCGGTGATTCTGATAGGGGTTGGGATATTGAATAAGCTGGAGAATATTTTGGCTGTGTTAAAGGTTTCGGCGATTATAATGTTTATCATTATTGCAGCTTTGGCGATCTTTGGTGTCATCGATGGAGATCGGCCGATTCAATATCCTGATAGTAAAGGGGACTTGTTTCCAGGTGGTTTTAAGGGACTATGGTCCTCAGTTATTTTTGCGTTTTATGCCTTTGGCGGAATTGAAATTTTAGGGCTCATGGCGATGAATTTAAAAGATCCAAAAGAGGCTCCAAAAGCCGGAAAGGTGATGCTTTTTTCATTGATGGGAATTTATGCGGTATCAATTAGTCTGGCTGTTTTAATGGTGCCTTGGCATAAATTCAATACAAAAGAAAGTCCGTTTGTGGTAGCCTTGGACGCCTTTGATTTAGCATTTGTGCCCCATGTGTTTAATGCTGCGCTTATCATTGCCGGATTTTCCACGATGGCTGCCTCTTTATATGGAGTAACCAGTGTGTTAGTAACGTTGGCCAAAGAAGGAGATGCACCATCCAGCTTTGCCAGGGAAGGGAAATTGAAAGTGCCGTTGGCAACCTTGATTTTGACCATGCTTGGCATTGCCGCTTCTGTTATTTGCGCGTTATTAATGCCAAATCGGATTTATGAGTACATTACCACCGCAGCAGGTCTGATGCTTCTATACAACTGGATCTTTATCCTGACCTCATCCTTAAAATTGCTGAAATTGAAAAAACGGGATCATCTCAAATACTACGCTGGTATATTGTTAATTCTTATTGCTGTAAGCGGAACCTTGTTTCACGACTCCAGCCGTCCCGGCTTCTTCATCAGTCTCGCCTTCGTCGGCCTCATCGGGGGCATCACCCTTATGATGCGGCTCAAATGGAACAAGCATAAAAAGAAAGTGCTCAAACCATGGCCTACAGCTTAGATGTGAATTTACAAGAAGTGTGTAAAGAAAGAGCCATGACAACATATTCACTATAGTCATATGTGTTTTGGTGACAGGCACCACTCGTGGACATTTGTCCACGGGCGGTGCCTGTCACCTTTTGTTAACCGAGGATAATGGTAAAGGCTTGGTATCCGAAATAGATGCCAAAGCCGATTAGGGAAACACCTGATAGGAGTGAGATAATGACTAGCAGGTGGTTGGTGAGATATTTCCGGAAGCTGCTAGCGACTCCTGCCATGGCGATGTCCCAGATGAGAAGGCCGATAAAGATGGCACTGCTGTAAAGAACTAATTGAGTTGTTTCATAGGTTGCTGCTGTTTTGGCTAGTACAGAGCCGTAAATACCAAGCCAGAACAAGATGGTTAGAGGATTGGAGATGGACATGAAAAATCCGGTGAAAAAAGATTTGGAGAGAGGTTCTTTTCCTCGCGTGTTTGATAACTCTAATTTTCCTGCGTTCATCATGGTTTCAGCCCCAGTGTAAATGAGAACAAAACAGCCAAAAAGCCAGAGAAATGTCTGCATGAATTCTGTTTCCAGAAACTTTACAACCCCTATGTACACGACCAACATATAAAGGCCATCTGCCAATACGGCCCCTACCCCGATCAACCATGAATGCATGAACCCGTTTCGAATCCCTCGGTCAATTTGTGCCGCATTAATCGGTCCAATCGGAGCCGCCAGTGATAGTCCTAGTAAGATATAGCTTATAAAAACATTCATTTCCCCTACCTCCAGTGAAAAAGCCTGTCTATCCATTCTTATTCAAAAGTGAGGGGTTGTACGACTAAAAAAGAAGTAATTTCTATTTAGTTTTTGAACTGCGGCATCCGATTACCTTTTTTAACGACCGGGGTCCTTCCTTTTTTACCTGTACCAGCTTTATGGGACCTTCATAACAACCGCGCTCCATCCTTTTTTACCTGCACGGGCTTTATGAACCCTTTATAACGACCAACCTCCACCTTTTTAACCTACGAAGTCTTTATGATCTCTTCATAACGACCGATTCCCTTTCTCTTTTACCTATGCGGGCTTTATGGGGCCTTCATAACGAACTTGATACTACTTTTTTGGCTTCGGCGGGCTTTATGACGCCTTCATAACGACCTTAACCAAAATTGTCGCTATGAATACAAAATTACTCTATTTTTAGCTAAAAGGCAGCAATTGGCTACTGAGGTTTCGTCATCTTAACTTTTCAAGTCGCATATTGGCGACCCTTTCTCCTCTTCTATCAATAAAACAGTCGCCAAGAACCCTCATTGGCGACCCT
>NZ_JBALNY010000252.1:0-9302 GCF_036962145.1 Bacillus sp. JJ1764
ACCCCCTCCTACTCGATTTTAAATAATCATGTTTAAAATTTTAATATGTTAACCGATTGACATATTTATGTTAACCGGTTAACATATTAAATAACAACCGGTTGATTTAAAAATTAATATGTTTTGAAAACGTTTAAATAATATTGTGTGGAGAGAATTAATCGTAATTTAAGGGATTTATTGTTTAGTTTAATGGCTATGTGGTATAGGAATGAAATATCAATAATCAATCACCTTATTTACCATTAAGGTAGATGAAATTCGGGGGATATTTGTAAACGTTTTAGTGTTTTGAACTTGTGTTGAAGTTGTGAATGGTAATGGACCTTAGTATATAGGTTAAAAACAAGATAAAATTATTAAAGAGAGAGGGGTATTTAATCATGGCTGAATTGAGAATACCAAAGTTGAGATGGTTTTACTTTTTACCTGTATTATTTTTAATGTGCTTTTTTTCATTTTTAAGTTCGTCACTCTTAGCAATTGCCTTGCCTGGAGGCATGATGAGGGATTTAGGACTTGTTGCAAGCGTTGCTGGATTTGCGGGTGGAGTCGCGGGTATTGGAGGGATGATTTTACAAATCTCTGGTGGACACATTGCTCAAAAAGGAAAACTTAAAAAATTTCTTTTCTTTACTACGGTATGTTGGAGCGTAATAACCATTCTTCAAGCATTTGTTGAAACTGGTTGGCAACTCATTTTGCTTAGATTTCTGCTTGGTGTTGCGGAGGGAGGTATTGTACCAGGCATCATGACTCTTTTGCCATATTGGTTTCCAGAAAAGGATGGTGAAAGGAGTCGTGCCATAGCGGTAGTGTTTAGTGCATCCGGCATTGCAGCAACGCTGACTGGTCCAATTGGTGGATTTCTAATAGCCATGTTTAATTGGCAAATGATGTTTATCATTTTAGGTGTTATTAGTTTAATAATTGGTGGCATATGGTTTGCCGTAATGTATGACAGACCTGAAGATGCTAAATGGTTAAGTAAAGAAGAAAGAGAATATATTACTACAACCATTCAAAAGGAACAGAATGCTATAGTGAAAGATAGGGACAATAACCTAAGTGGGGATAAGCTACTACCAATTTTAGGTTATCTCTTAAGAAATAAGTATAGTTGGGCTTTAAGTATCATTGGCTTTTGCGCAGTATTTGGTCAGATAGGATTTTTTACTTGGATGCCTACAGCTATTCAATCTGTTACACATGCAGGAATTGGTAATATAGGATTACTTAGTGCACTTCCATCTATTACTGCAATTTTTGGATTGGCTATATGGTCTAAATTAACTGCGAAAATAAAGCAGCGGCGCCTTAGCACGGGGATACCTCTATTTTTGTTTGCTATTGCTCTGGCTTCCCTAGGCCTTTTTTCTAATAGTACAAATGCTACTTTGTACATCGTTTTAATGTGTGTAGTTGGCTTTTTTATACAGGCTTTTATGCCTAGTTTTCATACCATACCAACTCTTATTTTCTCCAAAGAAGTTGAAGGTGCCTGTAGGGGAATAACAGGATTTACTTCAGCGATGGGTGGTTTTGCTGGACCCTATCTTGCAGGTGTTTTTATCTCGCTATCAGGTTCGCAAGCCGGCGCTATGTACGTTATGGCGATCATCTTGTTCGTTGGAGTATTAGCAGCTTTCATACTTCCTAAGAATCTTGGTTTAGAAGAACAGGTTGGAAAAAATAAAGTTACAGCTTAACTTTCTATTAAAAAGTCTAAGAAATAATATATCAAATTTATATAGTTAACCATCTAGTGATACATTCCTTCTATAAGTAAATGCGAGTAGGAATGTATCACCATATATTTTGTTATTTTAATTTAGTCATGTTAACGAAAGTAGGAATAGTAAATGAAAGTACAAGAAGTTATTGAGGCGATTCTTTCAGATTCATGTGGCGATATGAGACTTGAAAAAACAGGTGACCAGATCATATGTGGTAATCATAATTCTGAGGTACAAGGAATTGTCACTACCTTTATGGCAACGATGGACGTTATTAAGAAGGCTATTGCTGTCGGGGCAAATATGATCATTACACATGAACCTACTTTCTATACAGGGTGGGACGAGACGGATTGGCTTAAGGATGACCCGTTATATCTTGCAAAGAAAAAGTTGATTGAAGAAAACAATATAGTAATTTGGCGGTACCATGATTATATGCATTTGGGGAAAACGGATAGAATTTATGATGGGCTTTTGCAAGAAATTGGCTGGGAAAATAATTTGCTGGAAGAGAACCCACCATTCATATACAAAATTAATGAAATCACTTTGGCGGAACTTGCCAAATTTTTTAAACTGAAACTATCAATGGATGTAATTCAAATTGTCGGCAACCCCGAAATGAAATGTTCAAAGGTAGGAGTGCTAGTTGGTGGAGGAAGCTTAGGTTTAGGCAGAGAACAAATGCCCATGGAGTTAATGAGAAATCATAACTTGGATGTTATGGTATGTGGTGAAATTACAGAATGGACACTTTGTGCGTATGTCAATGACGCAACGATGCTAGGATTGGAAAAGGGTATGATTGTTGTTGGCCATGAGCGGAGTGAAGAATGGGGCATGAAATATATGGAACAATGGTTGAAGCCTCTAGTTAATAATATTCCAGTTACTTTTATTGATGCGAAAGAGCCGTTCCTTTATTTATAAACCTTCATTATTCATAAATTTATATTAACACAAGGAGTGAATCCATTGGCCATATCACAAGTAAATTTTTACTCAAAGGCTTTAAAAAGGGAAGTTACTTTTAATGCATTATTACCGATAGACCGCACTGAGATGTTTGGAAATGTAAATACTGAGGGACGCCCATTAAAATCTCTTTATCTTTTACATGGGTATTCTGGCAGTTATTTGGATTGGCTTAGCCTCTCAAGAATTAGAGAAATATCTGATAAATATAACTTAGCAGTGTTTATGCCTTCAGGTGAAAATAATTTTTATTTGGATGATATTGATAAAGGGGAATTATTTGGTGAATACATAGGAAATGAATTAGTTATGTTTACCCGAAAAATGTTCCCCTTATCTTCAAAGAGGGAGGATACCTTTATTGGTGGATTATCAATGGGCGGATATGGAGCGATTCGCAACGGATTAAAGTACTCTGATAATTTCAGTCGTATAATTGCCTTGTCCTCCGCAATCATTACTTATCGGATAGCGGGAATATCTAACGACTATAAAGATGAAGTAGCGGATTATAAATATTATAGAAGAATTTTTGGTGACTTACACCAGCTTTTGGGCAGTGATAGGGATCCGGAGGCACTTGTAGTTGATTTGATAAAGGCTGAAGTGGAGATTCCCAAAATATATATGGCATGTGGAACTGGCGACTTCTTATTAGATGTAAACCAGAAATTTTATAAATTTTTAGTTTCCAAGAATGTGAATGTGATATATAGAGAAACAAATGGGGACCATTCGTTTGGTTTTTGGAATGAATATATTGAAAAGGCTATATCTTGGGCCATCTGTGATCGTGATAATTGAAGGGCAAAGAACTCTTTTAAAATATTAATAAAGAAGGATATAGTCCCCGATCTGATGGAACGTGTTTAAAAACCGAAATTGAGTGTTCCTAGTTGAGGGTCTCTCTCCATTCTCAATTAGTAAAAGAGGTAGCAAGAAATGAAACCAAAATTAGAAGATGTTGCAAAACATGCTGGTGTTTCACGAGCGACTGTTTCCAGAGTATTAAATAACCGCGGCTATATTAGTGACAAAACCCGTAAGCTAGTTAATGATTCAATGGAAGCAATCCATTATGTCCCTAATGAAATGGCACGATCTTTGTCCTCACAAAAAAGTAACATAATTGGGTTGATTTTTCCAACAGTAACCAACCCGTTTTTTTCTGAATTAATATTTAATCTTGAAATGGTATGCGAGGAATTAGGTTATAAAGTGTTTTTATGTAATAGCTTGAACCATGCACAGAAAGAAAAAAAGTATTTAGATATGCTCCTTCGAAATCAAGTGGACGGCATCATTGTTGGTAGTCATAATAGGGGAATATTTGATGGAGTATTAACAAGATTACCAATTGTCGCGATTGACCAATATATTTCTGATTCTGCTCCCATTGTATCCTCAGATAATTACTTAGGAGGTAAATTGGCAACAGAACATTTGATAAAAAAGGGCTGTAAAAAGATCATCCATATAGGTGGGCCGGCTAGTTTAAAGACGCCAACACATTTACGATCAGCTGCCTATAAAGATGTAATGGAGACTTACGGCCTTACTCCAATCATTTATGAAACTAGTCAAACTTTTAATTCTAAAGTGTATGATGAATTGATCATTCGAATTTTTTCGGAAAATCCCGGTATCAATGGCATTTTTGCAAGTGATGATATTCTAGCAGCAAACATTTATTATAAAGCTTTAAGCCTTGGTATAAAAGTTCCTGATGAATTAAAAATTGTTGGTTATGATGGTACTAAAACAGCTAGGAATTTCCTTCCAAACCTAACCACAATACAGCAGCCTATTCTTGAAATGGCAAAAAGAGCTGTTAAATTATTAGATAGTAGAATAAACAATGATGATAATTTTATAGAATGTAATGATCCACTTAATGTAATTTTGGTAGAAGGCGATACAGCTTAAGCAAATATGAGGGATGACATGTTCATTGTTTAAGAGGATATGAAACATTTTGATTCCACCGATATTTGAAAATGCTTTTTCATGGAATGGAGGAACTAATTATGGATTTTTATAGTAGAGTGAATCCTGAATTAAGAGAAGGTATAGATACAACACCGGTTATTCAACTCCCTGATGATTTAGAAATGGCAAGACAAATGCCGATCCCCCCAACATTGAATTCAAAATTTGTTCAAATTACTGAACGGTTAGTTTCCGGTGGAGATGGACAAGAAATGATGGTTAAGATTTACGAACCGGTTCAAAGAGACCAGTCAAATTTACCTGCGGTTATATGGATACATGGAGGAGGATATGTCTTAGGGCATCCAAACGGAGAAGACAGCCTATGTGAAAATTTTGTGGAAGCTGCCAATTGTATTGTCATATCGCCAGATTATCGCCTGGCCCCTGAGCATCCCTTTCCAGCAGCTATTGAAGACTGTTATGCAACATTGTTATGGTTAACAAACTCTGCGGAAGAATTGAATATCGACTTGACACGGATTGCCATTGGAGGAGGAAGTGCAGGTGGAGGATTAACTGCTGCATTGGCATTAATGGCTCGTGATAAAGGTGGACCTGCCATCTGTTTTCAAATGCCATTATATCCAATGATTGATGATAGAAATATTACGTTCTCCAGTAACGAAATTGAGGACAATAAAGCAGTGTGGTACACATCTAATAATTTGGCGGCTTGGAGAATGTATCTAGGTGAGCATGCAAATGGTAACATCTCTCCATATGCCGCACCAATACGGGCAGAAGATCTGTCAGGGCTTCCTCCGACATATACATGTGTAGGTCAATTGGATCCTTTCCGTGATGAAACGATTAACTATGTTACGCGTCTTACACAAGCCGGCGTTGCAGTAGAATTTCATCTATATCCTGGTTGTTTTCATGCCTTCGAACATATTGTTCCAAATGCAGAAATCAGCCAGCGAGCCCAAAATGAATATATTAATGCACTTAAAAGGGCATTTAGTTTTTCAGATAAAGTAATATAAATGAGGCAGAAAAAATGATACATGAAGTGATCGATATTCGAACCGAGCATTCTGAAGCAAAATTATATACTTATTTTTTAAATAATTCCCCAGAAATAGATTGTAATCGTAAACGTCCAACGGTCATTATATGTCCTGGCGGGGGATATGAATTTACTTCTGACAGAGAAGCTGAGCCGATTGCCATTAGAATGAATGCAATGGGTTTTCATGCATGTGTTTTACGTTATAGTGTTCATCCAGCAACTTTTCCAACAGCACTATTAGAACTTTCCATGGGAATTTCACTTATTAGGCAGAATGCAGAACAATGGCATGTTGACAGGAATAAGATCATTGTTGCTGGTTTTTCAGCTGGTGGTCACTTGGCAGCAAGTTTAGGGGTATTTTGGAACAAAAGTTTTTTATCTAAAAGTTTAGGAATTTCAAATGATGAGATAAAGCCTAACGGAATTCTATTAAGTTACCCGGTTATTACATCTGGACCATATAGACATAAGGATTCTTTTACTGCGTTGTTAGGAGAAAACCACGATAACCTTTTACAAGAGGTATCATTGGAACAACAGGTTTCCACTGACACTCCGCCAACCTTCTTATGGCATACCTATACAGACGAGCCTGTTCCTGTTGAGAATAGTTTTTTATTTGCTAATGCCCTTCTTAAGAATAAGGTATCTTTGGAAATGCACATCTTCCCTAATGGGATCCATGGTTTGTCCCTTGGAACAGAGGAAACTAAGGCAAAAAATAATGAATGGACTATTCAACCAGAAGTGGCCAATTGGATTGAAATGGCTGGTCGCTGGATAAAAGGACTACAATAAAAAAATGAGAAAAGCATTTATTAGAAACTAAGGAATATGCGATTAACCTTTTCTGAGGGATATTTGTAGATTGCGTAGAGGTCGATAAATGAACCCGGAGGATCAAGATGCTTGAGTTTGATAATAGAATTTTATTACAAAATAAAAGGAATGATATCCTGACAGTAGGAGAACTTCTTATTGACATGATTTCAGCCGAATATGATGAAAATGTGGAATGTAATACCTATCACAAGTTTTTCGGGGGATCCCCTTCTAATATTGCCATGAATGTAAGGAAATTGGGGATCCATTCACTTGTTGCTTCTGCTGTAAGCGAGGATGGTTTTGGAACATTTTTAATTAACCATTTACTGAAGGCAGGAATTGATACAAGCTGTGTTCAGATAGTAGATAATTCTACCAGTATGGTAGTCGTAACGAAAAGCCAATCAACACCAATCCCCATTTTCTATCGTGGGGCTGATTATCATTTAGACTATACTCCTAGTCTCGAAGAAGCTTTACTAAATTCAAAGATTGTACACTTTTCTTGCTGGCCGATATCGATGCCACCAGCACGTCAAACAATTGAAAAAGTAATAAAAAAAGCTAGAGAAAATGACATTTTGATAGGTTTTGACCCAAACTACCATCCAATGATTTGGAAAAGGGGCGAAGATGGTGTTGAATATGTTAAGTCTATCATTGGTAAAGTTGATATTGTCAAACCATCTGAAGATGACGCAGAAAGATTGTTCGGCAAAGATACTCAACTAAATCAAATTGAAAAGTTTTTGAAACTCGGCCCTAAACTGGTCATCATGACATTGGGAAAAGATGGTGCAATCGTTTCGAATGGAATGGAAATGGTGGAACTGAACTCATTTGCGACAGATGTAATAGATACTACAGGTGCGGGTGACGCATTTTGGTCTGGTTTTTATACCGCATTGGTGAAAGAACATACGATAAGAGAAGCGTTAAACTTTGGTTTTGCGGTCAGTGCTTTTAAGTTGAAACACACGGGTGCAGTAGTGAACTTGCCTAAACTTGAAGTAATTAAAGAGTTATATGACTTGTAGGAGGATGAAGTATGTCAGTTAGAAACCAAGTTCAGTTGATTACTTATCCTGATTCTCTTGGGGGAAATTTAAAGGCGCTAAACAATGTCCTTTTAACACATTTTACGGATATTTTTAAAGGGGGGGTTCATATTCTTCCACCTTTCCCATCATCAGGAGACAGGGGGTTTGCTCCAAAGACCTATTTGGAGATTGAACCTAATTTTGGAACGTGGGAAGACATAAGAGCCATCGGTGAAAATTATGATATTTTAATTGATGTGATGGTAAACCATATTTCAAGGCAGTCTGAATATTTTCAGGATTTCCTTAAAAAAGGGAGAAAATCAAAATATGCAGATCTTTTTATTACCCTTGATAAGATCTGGGAAGATGGAAAGCCGAAAAAAGAAGACATAGAAAAAATGTTTTTGCGCCGTCCACTGCCATATTCATCATATACAATTGAAGAAACTGGTGAAGAAGAGAAGGTTTGGACAACGTTTGGTAAGACGGATCCGTCCGAACAAATTGATTTAGATGTGAAATCGGAGAAAGTAAGGGAACTTTTTACGGAGTCCTTTATGAATTTCAAAAAGCAAAATGTGAAGATTATCAGACTGGATGCCGTTGGATACGTCATAAAAAAACTGGGAACAAATTGCTTTTTTGTCGAGCCGGAAATCTATGAATTTTTGGATTGGATTTTAGAATTAGCTAATTCTTTAGACATTGAATTGCTGCCTGAAGTTCATTCCCATTACAGCATCCAATATAAATTGGCTAAGCATGGATGTTGGATTTATGATTTTATTTTGCCATATAGAATCTTGGATGCATTGTTTAATAAATCCAGCAAAGATCTTCTACAATACCTGAAGACACGCCCGCACAAGCAGTTTACAATGCTTGATTGCCATGATGGAATTCCAATCAAGCCAGATTTAGATGATCTGATAGACACGAAAGAGGCAAGAAAAGTGGTTGATGTATGTTTGGAACGGGAATCAAACCTTAGTCTCATTTTATCAGAGGAGCACAAAGCGCACGATGGGTTTGATGTTCATCAAATTAGATGTTCCTATTATTCAGTACTTAATTGTGACGATGATGCCTACTTGGCTGCGAGAGCCATTCAATTCTTTGCTCCTGGAGTACCTCAAGTCTATTATGTAGGTTTGCTAGCAGGAGAAAATGATCTCGAAAATGTACGAAAAACTGGTGAAGGACGTGAAATTAACCGCCATAACTTCACCCTTGAGGAAATTGAAAAGTCTCTTGAAAAAGAAGTAGTTCAAAGATTGTTAAAGCTTATTAGATTTAGAAATGAATACGATGCTTTTAATGGTGAGTTTACCGTATTGGAATCGGCTAAGGATGAAATTCGACTTTCCTGGAAAAGAAATGAGAAGAATTGTACATTATTGATTGATCTCAAAAAGTATAAATCAGTAATTGATTATATTGATGAAAACGGACAGGCATCACAATATTTTATATAGTCATTTAGGAATTCTATTTAAATATTTACCTCCGATTAACATCATCATTTTATACCCAATAGTAGCAATTTTGGAGAAGGGTCATTTCTTTAAACTAGAAAAGAAATGCCTCATCTAGATAGGTAGGGGGTAGTACCCCTATGTGTATAAACTCTGGAAAAAAATCCAAAATAATAAACTCAATTTCTCAGTATAAAAATTTGAGAAATTGGGTTTTTTATTTTGCTTGACCTAAAGT
>NZ_JBALNY010000253.1:0-4178 GCF_036962145.1 Bacillus sp. JJ1764
GGCCATTAAGATCCTGAATTGGGAACGGCAGCGGAAAAAGGTTCGCCTGCAATTTGTCTGCGGGGAACGGGTCATCCAGCAGTTAGCGCAAAAACAAACTGTTTTGCTAGAACTAACGAAGTTGCTGAATGCACCGGAACACGATATGCCTTCAGCCGCAATCAGATTACTTGAAACAAATAAAGCATTGGAAAAATCCTTAGAACAAGCTAAAGAAGCATTAATTCAGTATGAGGCAAAAGAAATATTGGAAGTATCTCAGGATAAACTGGTGGCTGAGGTTTTCAAAAATCGTTCCATTCAAGAACTGCAAAAATTGGCTCGAGCGATCATCGCTTTAGATGAGGAAGCCATTGTTTTAGCTGTTTCTGATAATCAACAACAGCTTCAGCTTGTTTGTGCCAGAGGAAATGGCAGAAATGAGAGTATGAAAAAATTAATTGGATCTGCACTTCCATTGATTAACGGCAAGGGTGGAGGGAATGACTCCTTTGCTCAGGGCGGCGGGCCGGCATTAATTTCAGCTCAGCAGCTACTGGAGCATTTACGGGGTTCTGCCTTTATAGAAGCATGAACTTACTCAATTCGTTCATAATAAGTGTATCCAAAAATAAGTAGCATCATGAAGGGAAGGTAGAATTAGATTGAAAAAACAACATATTGGTGTTGTCGGGGTTGGAGTAATGGGGCGGAGCCTTGCCTTAAATTTTGAGAGCAAGGGTTTCTCTGTAGCGGTTTATGACCTATCTGCAGAAAAAATTACTGAAATCTTAGACCATCACAAAGATAAAAATATAGTTGGTACTGTTAATATTGAGGAATTTGTACAATCTTTAGAGAGCCCACGCAAAATTTTGCTTATGGTTAATGCTGGTGAGATTACCGATAAAGCAATCCAATCATTGCTTCCATATCTGGACAAGGGCGATATCCTAATTGACGGCGGAAATACATACTATAAGGATACGATCCGCAGGAATACGGAATTGGCTGAAAAGGGGATCTTGTTCATCGGGGCAGGGGTATCCGGTGGTGAAGAAGGGGCGCTTAAGGGCCCAGCCATTATGCCAAGCGGTCAAAAAGAAGCGTATGAAGCAGTTGGTCCATTGCTGACAGCCATTTCGGC
Organism: Bacillus sp. JJ1764; assembly: GCF_036962145.1. NCBI lineage: Bacteria > Bacillati > Bacillota > Bacilli > Caryophanales > Bacillaceae > Bacillus > Bacillus sp. JJ1764. The sequence continues at coordinate 1,127 of NZ_JBALNY010000253.1, forward strand.
AAAGGTAAACGGTGATCCATGCTGTACCTATATTGGTCCAGATGGTGCCGGTCATTATGTTAAAATGGTTCATAACGGCATTGAATATGGTGATATGCAGCTTATTTGCGAATCCTATCATATGATGAAATCATTGCTTGGCTTGTCTGCAGAGGAGCTTCATGAAGTATTCCATGAATGGAATCAGGGAGAATTGGACAGCTATCTGATCGAAATCACAGCAGATATTTTTACAAAGAAAGATCCGGAAACGGGTAAACCAATTGTCGATGTCATTCTTGATACCGCCGGACAAAAAGGTACCGGTAAATGGACCAGCCAGAGCGCCCTTGACTTAGGAGTTCCACTCACCATGATTACGGAATCTGTGTTCTCCCGCTTCCTTTCAGCAATGAAAGATGAACGTGTCAAAGCCAGCAAGTTGTTAAAAGGTCCGAAAGAAAATAAATTTATCGGCAATAAATCAGAATTAATCGAACAAATCCGAAAAACACTTTATTTCAGCAAAATTATTTCTTATGCTCAGGGCTTCTCTCAATTTAAGGTGGCCTCTGAGGAATACAATTGGAATTTAAAACCTGGTGAGATTGCGAAAATCTTCCGTGGCGGCTGTATCATTAGAGCAGGCTTCCTGCAAAATATTATGGACGCCTATGATCGTAATCAGGAACTAGAAAACTTATTAATGGATACCTATTTCCAAGGTATTACGGCAGATTATCAGGATTCTGCTAGAGAAGTGGTCTCCATCGCTGTGAAGGCAGGGATCCCAGTACCAGGACTTTCCAGTGCACTAGCCTATTATGACAGCTACCGCTCCGAAGTCCTGCCGGCCAACTTGCTTCAGGCCCAACGTGACTATTTCGGCGCCCACACCTACAAGCGCATTGACAAAGAAGGAACATTCCACACAGAATGGCTTGAAATCTAAAGAGGACCCGCCCTATCGGCGGGTTTTTCCTGTATACTTTATATAAAGATGCACATTGTTGATTGGGGCGGAAGAAGGAAATACTCCTGCAGGAAGCTCTCTGAACCGCCCACGGAAGTGAAGCTCGTGGAGCGCAAATCAACAGTCTTATTAACAGCCAAAAGTAAAGGGGGACTTACAATGGGATTTCTTGATGGGTTAATGGGGAATGCTTCTGAAATTCATATTCATGAGCTGGAAAAGGAATTTGCCAAGATCTTGACACCAAATGAACAAATCGAAAAAGCATACAAGCTCATTCGTGATCTATTTATTTTTACCAGTAAACGTTTAATACTCGTCGACAAGCAAGGGCTAACAGGAAAAAAGGTGGAATACCATTCCATTCCTTACAAAAGTATCACCCATTTCAGCATTGAAACAGCGGGCAGCTTTGATTTGGATGCCGAACTGAAAATCTGGATTTCCGGCAATGCATTGCCGCTCCAAAAACAATTCAACAAGAGCTTAAACATTTACGAACTGCAAAGTGTTTTAGCCTCATATGTTCTAAAGTAAAAAAGACGAGCTCAGCCGCTCGCCTTTTTCTTATTTGAATGCTTTTTCCAACCGCTTTAATCCCTCTTTCACATCCTCAAAAGGACAGGCAAGATTCATGCGGACAAAGCCTTCACCGCCAGGACCGTATTTTGGTCCTGGTTCCAAGCCCAGCTTCCCTTTACGAATCAACTGTTCCCGAAGCTCCTCGTCACTTAGCCCCAACTTTCGGCAATCAAGCCAAAGCAGATACGTTCCTTCAGGGTCAATACAAGTAATCTCCGGAAGATGCTCGTTAATAAATTGAACCGCATAATCCTTGTTGTTCTGTAAGTAATCAATCAGTTCCTCCAGCCAGGATTCTCCATGAAGATAAGCCGCCTCCATGCCAACAATACCAAATGCGTTGAGAGAAAACAGACCTTGCCGTTTCATGGTCTCACTCAATTGATTTCGTAATGCTTTATTTTTGATAATGACAGATGATGCCTGCAAACCTGCCAAATTAAAGGTTTTGCTTGGGGCAATAAGTGTAATGGTTTTTTCGGAAAGTTCCTCACTTAAAGATGCAATCGGCAGATGCTTGTAATCCCTATAAACCAAATCGGAATGGATTTCATCTGAAACGATTAAGCAATCATACTGTAAACAAAGCTCACCAATGCGAGCAAGCTCATTCTTGGTCCAAACCCGTCCGGCAGGATTGTGCGGACTACAGAGTAAAAACAGCTTACAGCCTTCTTTTAAAGCATTTTCGAAAGCACTAAAATCCATCTTGTAGCGATTTCCTTCCAAGATCAATGGGCAATTGACCATCACCCGGTTATTTTTTTCAATCATATCAAAAAAAGGTGTATAGACCGGTGACTGTACCAGCACCTTGTCTCCTTCCTTCGTAAACGACTGGATGGACAGGCTAATTGCCTGCACAATTCCCGAGCAGTACAGAAGCCAAGAAGGATCTATGTTCCATTGATGCCGTTTCAACATCCAATCGGCAATGGCCTTTGCAGTTGAAACAGGGACAAAAGTGTATCCAAAAATTCCATGGTCGACACGGTATTTCAGTGTATCGATGACCGCTTGCGGTGGCTTAAAATCCATATCGGCAACCCACATCGGCCACACGTCTGACTCTCCAAAAATTTCTTTGGTTAACTCCCATTTTACCGACGACGTTTTCAATCGGTCTATTTTCTCATCAAATATTGACATCCTGTCACCGCCTGTTCCATTATCGTTGTTCCTAATTCCTATGATAAAATAAATCATGCAAATATATAAACATTTAGGTGATAAAATGCGAAAAGAAATTCTAACCCATTTAAAATATGCGGAATTATTAACTGAATGGGATCCGTTTCCTCAGTTTAACAGCGGCTATGAAACAGAAATCGTCGATGTGATTCAAGCAGTCCATGAATTGGACCATTCTTTAAAGCTGGCGAAACGTATTCAAGAAATTTATGATTTCTCTTTTGAAAAGATTCTCCCCTTGGAGAATTGCTTAAAAATCGCAGAACAATTAATGGTGATAAAAAATGAGGAATCCTGCTCGATTTAATTAAAAGGCTCTGTTAAACT
>NZ_JBALNY010000254.1:0-1833 GCF_036962145.1 Bacillus sp. JJ1764
CCCGGATTTTGATTTTTAACCCTAGTTCAGGAACGCAGATACCCTTTTAACGATCTTCTTTTCAATTTTTTTAGAGAACTGACAACTTAAGAATTTGTAGAGAATCTTAATTATTTTTCACCAAGAACAGTAATGTTTATATTCCATCGTGGATGCATGACCAAGTTGTTATTTTCATCAAATTCAATAGCAATATGAATATCATCATCACCTTCAGTAAGAATCGCCACTCTTTTATTTTCTATGTCTATGTACGGCTTTAAATCTCCTGTTAATTCAATTTGCCAGTCAAAAAAGTGCATATATTTTACCTCCAATCTCACTGGGACTTAATCGAAATTACTTCCCCCTTTTCATCAAAAGCATGCTTAAAATCAAACGCAAAAGGAGTGGGGCCATTTTGAATATAATACCGGTATCTATTAAAAGCTTCCTTCCAGGAAACATCTCCTACCTTATCGGTCCACCATATAACATAGGAAAGGTGTTTCTCTTGATAAGTCGCCATCCATTTGCTCCTATCCCGCAATGCCTGCTTATGAAGACCAGAATACGTAAAATTATATAAGGATTGAAGACTTTTCCATACCGTTAATGTAATAACAGGGAATCCTTCTTCCCTAGTGACTTCTTCAGGAAAAGGGACCCTATCTGGTGAAAAAATCTCTAGTAGTTGTCCTGATTTAGCGGCTTGACGAACAATCTCCTCTCCCACTTCAAAAAAGTCCTTTGAAGCTGGGTGATGATAGGGGTGACTTAGCCTACCAACTGTATAAATTGAAACAAAACTCATGATCATTCCTCCATCTATAGTGTTCACCTATTTATATTCAAATTAGAGGGGGTTTCATAACTAATAGAACCTTATCTAAATAAAAAGAATATTTGCTCAAAAACTGAACAAATATCCTTTGTGACTCTACATCACCCGCTTAAACATCTTTTCCATCTCATACACAGAATAGTGCACAATGATCGGTCTGCCGTGTGGGCAGGTAAATGGATCGGATGCTTTTCGTAAGTCATCGAGTAATGTTTGGATTTCATCATTGCGCAAATGGCGGTTTGCTTTTATCGACGCTTTACAGCTCATCATAATTGCCGCTTCCTCGCGTAGCTTTTTAATATCCACTTTTTTCATGGATAATAGCTGTTCAATCATTTCTTCAATGATTTCCTTCTCTTCACCCTTTGGCAGCCATTGAGGATGAGATCGTACAACGAAGCTGTTTAAGCCAAACTCTTCCAGAAATACACCGACTTTTTCCAGTTCATCCTTGTATTCCATAATTTTTAAATAGTCATCGGTGGAATACTCAAACGTTAATGGCATCAGTATTTCCTGGAGCTCCGGTTCTACGCGACCGACTTTTTCCCGGAAATACTCATATTTCAACCGTTCCTGGGCGGCGTGTTGGTCAATAATATATAGTCCATTTTCATTTTGGGCAAAAATATAAGTCCCGTGCATTTGCCCGATTGGGTACATACGGGGTACCCTGCTTTCTGTTTTAGGCTCTTCAACGGGTTTGACTTCCTCCTCCACGACCGGTCCCACTCTTTTAGAAAAACCAGCAAACGGGTCAACGGATGTCCAAGTATCCTCCGCTTCCACCTTTTCGGGAAAGTTTTCACGGATTGTGATCGGAGCAGTCCAAGGCCTTTCAACCTCAACAGGTTTAATTGTCTCTTCTTCCTCGAATTTTTGGGAAGTGCTTGTTCCCTCATCCAATACTAGAGTAGTTTGCTCTGTCTTCGGTGTTTCTTTTTTCACATGCGTATAAGCCGTTGGAATCAGCACTTTTGATTTAAAGGTATCTTTAATCGTTGTGG
>NZ_JBALNY010000255.1:0-1904 GCF_036962145.1 Bacillus sp. JJ1764
TTCTTTAACACAGCCTTATTTTAAAATATTGCCTTTTACAACTCTAAGGTTTGGCAAAGATTCGCCATTTCAATAGCGGATGCCGCTGCTTCCCAGCCTTTATTTCCAGCTTTGGTACCGGCACGTTCAATGGCTTGTTCAATGGAATCTGTCGTTAATACACCGAAAATGACAGGAACCCCACTGCTAATAGAGGCAGCAGCTACACCTTTAGCTGCTTCGTTACACACATAATCAAAATGCGGAGTGGACCCTCGAATGACAGCTCCTAATGTAATAACAGCGTCATATTTTTTACTGTGTGCCATTTTTTGAGCTATTAATGGAATTTCAAATGCACCTGGGACCCAAGCAATATCTACATCCTCTTCACCAACGCCGTGTCTTTTCAGAGCATCTTGAGCACCACTGACCAATTTTCCAGTAATAAATTCATTAAATCGTCCGGCAATAATACCAATTTTCAGGCCTGAACCTACTAAATTTCCTTCATATAAATTTCCCATTTACTTTCCTCCAATCATGATTTAGACCTGGGTTGTCAAGTTGAGATTCATTGACGTTTCCATTGTCTTTCTGTATTCAATCAATTCCTTGATGGTAATCATCTTTAAATCCAGACGGTCTGCGATTTTACGAAGTTCCGGAACCCGTGCCATCGTACCATCCTCATTCATAATTTCACAAATCACTCCTGCTGGTTTAGCTCCCGATAATTTCGCCAAGTCTACAGCAGCCTCAGTATGTCCATTTCTCACAAGAACCCCACCGTTTTTAGCTATTAGGGGAAAAACATGCCCTGGCCTCTTGAAATCTTCACCCTTCGCATTTTGTTTAAGCAAATTCATGATGGTGGTTGAGCGTTCAAAAGCAGAAATACCTGTTGATGTAAATTTGTGATCAATACTAACGGTGAAGGCAGTGCCATGTGAGTCAGTATTTTTTTCTACCATAGGCTTTAGATCTAGCTTATGGGCCAACTCCTTTTCGATGGGAACACAAACTAACCCTCTTCCATAGGTCACCATGAAATTAATGATTTCAGGGGTTGCTTTTTCAGCTAAGGCAATAAAGTCACCCTCGTTTTCTCGGTCCTCATCATCACAGACTATAATAACTTTGCCTTGTTTTAAGTCAGCTATCGCCTCTTCAATTGAATCAAACATTTTCCTTCACTCCTTCTATGAAGCCCTGACTATTAAAACCCATGATCCTCTAAAAATTGTGCTGTAATCCCGCCGTTTTTGGTTGCAGATGTTCTTTTCGAAAAATGTTGAATATAGTGTTCCACATATTTACTAATCATATCGCACTCCAAATTAACAATATCACCCGTTTGTTTAAAACCAAGAACGGTTTCAGAGAGCGTATGGGGAATTAACGAAAGTGTGAAACCAGTTTCTGTAACTTCAAAAACGGTCAGACTCGTTCCGTCTACAGCAATAGAACCTTTTAAAATTACATACCTTAAAATATCGGGTTCAGTCTCGATCTCATAATAAACTGCATTTTCATACGACTTTTTACTTTTGATTCTCCCTGTCCCATCAATATGCCCGGAAACAAAATGCCCTCCGAACCGGCCGCCTGCTGCCATGGCCCGCTCTAAATTCACTTTGGAACCCCGCCTAATCACATTCAAACTTGTCGCACGAACTGATTCAGGCATGACATCGACAGTGAACTGTTTTCCTGTAAACGATGTAACAGTCAAACAAACTCCATTCACAGCAATACTGTCACCCAAATGAACATCCTCAAGAATCTTTTGGGCTTCAATAGTCAGGACAATCGCCTCCCCTGTCCTTTGAACGTTTGAAACAATGCCAATTTCTTCAATTATTCCTGTAAACATCATTCCTTCTCCTATGCTTTATAAAATGGCTCTGTTAAACTTGTATGTT
>NZ_JBALNY010000255.1:1978-3551 GCF_036962145.1 Bacillus sp. JJ1764
CTTCGTGCCTTCCGCTCCTATCAACAGTATTCTTAACATTGCATTAAAATAAAAAACACCCCGTCATTCTCCTTCGGGGTGTTTAAGACAATAGTAAACTAAGGCTTAAAACCAAGCATTTTTTTGCCTGTTTTAAACCTGTCTTTTCCTTCTCCCATCCAGACTTTAACTGTCGGCTCTGGAATTTCACCAGATCCACCGGTTTACACAAACGTGTTAACCGGGTCACGGACTAAGAGACAATAGCCTGCCTCATCACCGCCGGTTCGGAATTTCACCTGACCCCGAAGGAATATGATATGTTTTTTTATATTATACAGAACTTTACCTAAATATAAAAATAATATTGCTTTTATTTTTAATAGGTTTTTACAGGCAAGTAAATCTCAAAATAGAGTTCTCCATTTGCATTCCTCTCTTTATGCTCTTGCTTGTAAATTTCCATACTAAGAGCTTGGTGATCTTGTTCATATCCATATTCATCCATAAAAGTAAACAAACGCTTATATGTCTCATCCACTTCATCCGCTTTTCCGTTATGTACGGTATATACATAGTTCTTTGCCGGAATTGTAAATCCTACCATACCTTTTGGGACCACTTCTATTTTTTCAACAGGCTTGGTCACATAATAAGTTAACTCTGTTTCACGGCTATGAAATGGAGCAACCATCATTGGTTCCACTACCTTATTTGGAATTTCTTCTAGACGTTCTTCCAATACGTTAAAGAGATTCGGGATCGTACCGGTCTCAGAATAAGTGCCACTCCAAGAAATCCCTACCACTTTCATACTTTCTTTTTCCACCACTTGAATACTCATGTTTTTCCCCCTTATTTAAAATATCTTACCTAAAATATTCGCATTAGTTAGAAAAAGTCCTGCTAAAATAATTCGACTAAATCCGAGTTTTATTATTTTGAAAGAATTTTCCATTTAAGCACAAAACTTACTTATCGTATGGAAATTACTGTATCTAAGAAAAAAAGGCCCAAAACATTATTGAATGGTTTGAAGACGGCTTCATTTTACTATGTTAGAAAAATTTTTTGTTGACTATTCCCTCTCCCCATTACCGTCCTTTCTAAAATGCCTCGGTCGCTCTCTTACATAAATATTAAAAAGAATAGACGTTATTCCTGCCTTATAAAAAATAAAAACAGACCCATAAATTGAGTCTGTTCTTCATCCATTATGCTCTTCTTACATTAACAGCTTGTGGTCCGCGCTGTCCGCTTTCAATTTCAAAGGTTACTTCCTGACCTTCTTCTAAGGACTTATAACCCTCCGTTTGAATGGCTGAAAAATGAACAAAAACATCATCCCCGCCTTCACGCTCAATAAACCCAAATCCTTTTTCGTTGTTAAACCATTTTACTTTACCATGTTCCATTTTCAAAAAAGCCTCCTAGCAAAATCTAATAATTTCTTTTGAAAATAGTATGGGCAGATTTCTTTTATTGTATTCATTATTCTATAGAAAAATTTATTTGGTTTACATAATATAATTATAATAAATCTATATCCTTAATGTGAGACATCCCAATTCACTTACCACTTCAGTTTGTCGTT
>NZ_JBALNY010000256.1:0-1016 GCF_036962145.1 Bacillus sp. JJ1764
AGATAATAATGGATTTTATTTTCAATGGGATGAAACTTAGTTAAAGGAGCTTTCGATGAATTAGGTTTTCTTGTTAAGCTTAATGGGAGATTTTTTAATAAGAGCAAGCGCATCTCTTGGTCCACTGACGTGGCAGGATAGTTGAACAAGGAGATTTAGGAAAAAATTAAGGTTTGTGCCGATTTTTTTATTAGTCCTGTTAAGGTGAGGAGTTCAATATGAAATTGGGAGATAAAAAAAACAAAAAAATTCAGGCTATATATAGAAAAATAAAACAAGAGAAAGAAGAAGAAAAAAATGGCAGTCTAAAAGATGCGGCAATTATTGTCTTTATTATTTTAATAATTGCTATCCTGGATAATATGTTTAAATCATTTTAGCCTATTTAACTGGTAGAGGAGAAACTGAAAATTTAATATTTGTTTTTCCATTGTTTTAAGTGCATTATTAAGCTCTTATTTTTTACTTATGATAGGTCCATCGCCAGCTGCTGGAGTTTTTACCTTTAGTATTATTGTTTGTATTTTTTATAGAAGATTATATGAGTGACCTATGTTAGTTTATTATGTTTACTACTGCTTCACAGTATTTTGGTGCCATTATGAAATTAGAAGCTACTACAACATAAAAATGTTATGGGATTGATGTGTATCTGTTTATATTATCTTAAAATATTTTATCATTTTGCGATCAAAAAATGGTGAAATTTAGGTAATTGTTGTTTAAAAAATAAACGGGGGGATTACCATTCTAAAGATTCCATCGTTATTGGTTGTCTTATTGTTATTGCTATCTGCTTGTAGTTTAAAAACTTTAACCTTTTCAGGAGAGACAGATCATTGGTCTGCTGAATTAAAGGTCACACAAACCAATGAAGACTATGAAACACAGGAATTCAAACTTCAATTTAAAGGTAAAGATATTAAATCCGTGGGTGAAATAACTTATAATATCGAAACTAATGCAGGTGGTTTTGGATATAGTGATGCAAAATTGAATAAGGATGGTTTTCTTAC
>NZ_JBALNY010000257.1:0-5794 GCF_036962145.1 Bacillus sp. JJ1764
ATTAAATTAGAATAATAATTTACAACTAATTTAATGAAATCAATAGAATTGTTAAAAGTAGGTGTAAATGTGAGTAAAGAACCTATATTGCGGATCAACGATTTAAGAGTTTCGTTTCAAACCGGAAAAAAGTTTCTGCCTGCCGTGGATGGGGTTAGCTTTGAACTGAAGGATGGAGAAATCCTTGGTATCGTTGGTGAATCCGGTAGCGGCAAAAGTGTTACATCTTTAGCCACGATGGGTCTTATTCCTTCGCCCCCAGGAAAAATTGAACAAGGGGACATTATTTTTAATGGTAGAAATATAACCCATTTACCTGAAAAAGATTGGCGCAAAATCCGGGGGAACCAAATTTCAATGATATTCCAGGAGCCCATGACATCATTAAACCCGCTTTTTTCCATAGGTAATCAATTGATGGAAGGCATTCGCTTACATACCAACCTTTCAAAAGCAGAAGCAAAGGTTCGGAGTATTGAATTACTTAAACTAGTAGGAATTCCTAGAGCAGAGGGGATTCTTAAAGAACATCCTCATCAGCTGTCTGGCGGAATGAGACAGCGCGTCATGATTGCCATGGCTATGGCTTGTAATCCTCGGGTATTAATTGCAGACGAGCCTACCACAGCACTTGACGTTACCATCCAAGCCCAAATCTTAGCATTAATGAAAGATTTAAATCAAAAAACCAATACTTCTATCATCCTCATCACACATGACCTTGGCGTGGTAGCTGAAATCTGCCAGCGTGTGATTGTAATGTATGCAGGGCAAATTGTAGAGCAGGGAGACGTAAGAACGATCTTAAAAAATCCACAGCACCCCTATACGAAAGGTTTACTAAAATCTGTTCCGGTCCTAAGTGAGAAAAAAGACCGCCTCTATAGTATTCCGGGAACAGTGCCAGCACCAGGAGCAGTAAAGCAGGGATGTAAATTTGCCGCAAGATGTGCGGAAGCATTTGAAAAATGTCATCACGAATCACCAGAAATTTATTCATCGGATAAAGATGGACATGAAGTGCGCTGCTTCCTGCATACATTGAAGGGGGGAATCGACAAGCATGTCGGAGCTACTACTTGAAGTAAATGGACTAAAGAAATACTTTCCGCTCACCGGCGGCCTGTTAGGCAGAAAACAAGGTGAGGTAAAGGCAGTCGATGACGTATCTTTCTATGTTCAAAAAGGAGAGACTTTGGGCATTGTTGGTGAAAGTGGTTGCGGAAAATCAACAACNNAGCTAGTGATGGAAAAATCATGTTTGAAGACAAAGAGATTACGAGAATGTCCAAATCGGAATTACGAAAAATACGCAGGGACATTCAAATGGTCTTTCAAGATCCATATGCATCCTTGAATCCGAGACATTCCGTTGAAAAAATCCTGGAAGAGCCGCTGATTGTTCATGGGATTGGAACAAAGGAAGAGCGGCAAAAACGGGTCAAGGAAATGCTTGAGGTTGTCGGTTTAAGCAGTTATCACGCCAAGCGCTATCCGCACCAATTTAGTGGCGGTCAACGTCAGCGGATCGGTATCGCAAGAGCTTTAATGACCAAGCCAAAGCTAATCATTGCCGATGAGCCAGTTTCAGCCCTTGACGTCTCGATTCAGGCACAAGTTCTAAATTTAATGAAAGATATTCAAAAAGAATTTCAACTAACATACATCTTTATTGCCCATGATCTGGGTGTAGTCAGACATATCAGTGATCGTGTCGGTGTTATGTATTTAGGCAGACTAATAGAATTAGCCGAGAGTGAAGAACTATACGAAAATCCAAAACATCCCTATACAAAGGCATTATTGTCAGCGGTTCCAATTCCTGATCCGGATATAAAGAAGAATACGATTTTAATAGAGGGAGAATTGCCAAGCCCGGCAAATCCTCCTTCAGGCTGTGCCTTCCATACTAGGTGCGGGGAATGCATGGACATTTGTAAGACTGTTCGTCCAGTGGAACAAAACCTTAATGGTCATTATGTTGCATGTCATCTATATGACAACTAACATGCAGCAATTATGATAAAAAATGAAACATAGGGGGTAAAAAGAAGGATATGAAAAAATCAATAAAAGTACTATTGATTGCCTTATTAGCAATCAGCATGTTCTTGGTAGGCTGCAGCAAATCTAACCAAGAAACAGGAGGCAAAAAGGATAATGCCTCAAATGGCGGTTCTAAAAAAGATACTCTTGTATATGGACGTGGCGGTGATTCCACTTCCTTAGACCCAATCACCACAACCGAAGGCGAAACCTTTAAAGTAACAGATAATATTTTTGAGAACCTAGTAAACTACGGTGATCAAGATACGACAATTCATCCAGGTCTTGCAGAATCTTGGGAGGTATCCGCAGATAGCTTAACCTATACTTTCAAGCTTCGCCAGGGGGTTAAATTCCATGATGGTACTGCCTTTAATGCAGAAGCGGTTGTATTTAACTTTAACCGTTGGATGAACGGCAACGAAGACAAATTCCCTTACTACACCATGTTTGGTGGATATGTAAACGATGAAGGCCATGTCATTAAAGAAGTGAAAGCAGTAGATGACTACACCGTTCAATTTACTTTAAAAAGACCACAAGCACCATTCTTGAAAAACTTGGCGATGTCTCCGTTTGGAATCGCCAGTCCGGATGCAGTAAAAAAATATGGTGATGATTTCAGAAGTCATCCAGTTGGAACGGGACCATTCAAATTTGTTGAATGGAAACAAAACGATACCATTACGCTTGAAAAGAACCCTGATTACTGGCAAAAAGGCTTACCTAAGCTAAACAAAATAATTTTCCGTGTAATTCCGGAAAATACAGCACGTCTTAATGCTCTTTCTAACGGGGAAATTGACGTTATGGATGGTTTAAATAACTCAGATGAAGCAACAGTTAAGGCTAACGATAAGCTTCAAGTCATTGAGCGCCCATCTATGAATATTGGTTATATTGGTTTAACAACCACTCATAAGCCACTTGATAACAAACTGGTTCGTCAAGCGATTAACCATGCGATTGATAAAAAATCAATCATTAAAGCATTCTACGGTGGAAAGGCAGAAGCTGCAGTCAATCCAATGCCTCCTTCTATCGAAGGCTATAACGATGCAATTAAGCCTTATGAATATGACCTAGATAAGGCAAAGGAATTATTGAAAGAAGCTGGCTATGAGAAAGGCTTTGACATTGATTTATGGGCAATGCCTGTAGCACGTCCATACATGCCTGAAGCACAAAAAGTTGCTGAGGTCATCCAAGAAAGCTTAAGCAAAATCGGCATTAAAGCAAAAATCCAATCTGTTGACTGGGCTACTTATTTAGAAAAAGCTAGAAAAGGCGAATTTGGCATGTTTATGCTAGGTTGGACAGGCGACAACGGAGACCCTGATAACTTCTTATACACATTGCTTGATAAAGACAGCATTGGCAGTAACAACTACTCTTACTACAGCAATGACGAGCTTCATAACCTTTTAATCCAGGCGCAAACAGAAACAGACCAAGCTAAGCGAAATGAGCTTTACAAAAAAGCTCAGGAAATCATCCATGATGATGCTCCGTGGGTGCCACTCGTTCACTCTGTGCCATTACTTGCAGCATCAAAAGATGTAATGAACTACTTGCCGCACCCAACTGGCTCTGAACCGTTGACGAAAGTAGAATTCAAATAATTTTTTATGAAAGGGGAGGGATGCTTTTCCTCCCCTTTCGTTACCTTAACGCTTTTAACAAAGAGGTGAAAACCATTGTTCACTTATTCAATTCGCCGTATCCTATCCTTAATTCCCGTATTATTTGGTATGACGCTGGTTGTTTTTGCTATTATTCATGCAATCCCGGGTGACCCGGCCCAGGTGATATTAGGTCAACGCGCTACCGCTGATTCGATTGCCAAGCTAACGCAGGAATTAGGATTGAACCGGCCGTGGTACATACAATATTTTGATTATATTCAATCACTACTCCATGGTGATTTAGGGATTTCTCTTCGAACAAGAGGACCGATTAACCAAGAGATTTGGCCTTTTCTCGCTGCAACCGCTGAGTTAACCGTTGTAGCGATGATTATTGCCGTCATCGTAGGGGTAAATGCAGGGATTATCAGTGCTTGGTTCTCCAAATCCTGGTTTGATTATATTGCGATGGTCCTTGCCTTAGTTGGTGTGTCCTTGCCGATTTTTTGGTTAGGCTTAATGGAACAGTGGGCTTTTTCGATCGAATTGGGCTGGCTGCCGACAACCGGACGGGAAAACGTCAGGGATCCAATCTCAGCCATTACTAATTTCTATTTAATCGATACTCTACTGCAAGGAAGAATGGATCAATTTTGGACAGTCGTTCAGCATTTAATTTTACCAAGTTTAGCGCTGGCAACCATCCCAATGGCGATCATTGCCAGAATGACCCGGGCAACGATGCTAGAGGTGATGAAGTCAGATTATATTCGTACAGCGAGAGCGAAAGGTCTTCGCATGTTCTGGGTTGTGTACAAGCACTCTTTAAAAAATGCCGTTATCCCAGTGTTAACAGTAATCGGCTTACAAACGGGTCTTCTCTTAGGAGGAGCGATCTTAACAGAAACGATCTTCGGCTGGCCGGGAATTGGAAGATATTTATATGACGCGATTTCATATCGCGATTACCCTGTCATCCAATCAGGAATTTTAATCATTGCCGGAATTTTCGTATTGATCAACTTGGTGGTAGACCTTTTATATGTATTTGTCGACCCAAGGATTAAATATTCTAAGTAAAGGAGGAGGAATCAACCGTGGCCGAATTAGCAAAAAATGCGGTAGATATTTCAATACGTCCTGTCGAAGAAAAATACACACCTCCTTGGAAGGAGGCCGTTCAATCCTTTTATAAAAACAGATTAGCCCTCGTTGGACTGATCATCGTACTCTTTTTTATCATTCTAGCAATAATTGCTCCTGTTATAGCACCATACAGCTTTAAGGAACAGGTTTTGACAGATCGTATGCAGGCACCGTCCAGTAAGCATTGGTTTGGCACCGATGATTTTGGCCGCGACATTTTTTCAAGAATTGTTTATGGTGCAAGAATTTCACTATGGGTAGGATTTTTCTCAGTGTTGGGTTCGGTGGTGATTGGAACTTTATTAGGCATCATTGCGGGATATTATGGGCGCTGGGTCGATACAATTATTTCGCGGATTTTTGACATTATGCTAGCCTTTCCTAGTATTCTATTAGCGATTGCGGTTGTATCCATCTTAGGTCCTTCCTTGCAGAATGCTTTAATTGCCATTGCTGTAATCAATATTCCGAACTTTGGCCGATTGGTGAGGTCAAAGGTGTTAAGTGTCAAACAGGAAGAGTATATTATGGCGGCAAGGGCTATTGGCATGAGAGACACTCGTATTCTGTTAAAACATATTCTACCGAACAGCATCTCGCCGGTCATTGTCCAGGCTACCCTGGCAATTGCGACTGCAATCATTGAAGCGGCGGCTCTCGGATTCTTGGGAATGGGCGCCCAAGCCCCAACCCCTGAATGGGGAAAAATGCTTGCCGACTCCAAAAACTATATCACCCAAGCACCATGGACCCTTTTCTTCCCAGGCATAGCCATCATGCTTACGGTTCTGGGCTTTAACCTGATGGGAGACGGGCTGCGTGACGTGCTAGACCCAAAAATGAAAAACTAATGGGGGGTGCCAAGCACCACCCTTTTTTTTGTAGGGCTAAGGTTGCAGCCTTTTGAATGAAAAGATGATAGGGGCTAGTAGGCAGAGAGAAATGTCTTTCATAGGGTGGATGAAAGACAATAGGGG
>NZ_JBALNY010000258.1:0-1135 GCF_036962145.1 Bacillus sp. JJ1764
TGCGCATAGAGGACGATTCTATAACCGTGGTGCCACCTCAATTTGAAGCAAAAAATTGCTCCCTCATTTTCAGATACGGAATGATTCATTCGATATCCTATCCTTTTAACGGTGGAACTCCGTGTATCCCTACTAGTGTTCAAGATACCTCTCACAAGTCCATTCGACAAATTCTCTCTTATCGGGCTCCCACCAATACCCGACTCTCTGAAAAGAAATAAATAAGTGTACTCCTCTTGTTCAACGAGTTACTGTATTAAATTATTTTGTTTTATCTTATTAGTTTTTTCTTTACCTGTCAAGAAAATTTATTCGAATTTTCAAAACAAATGAAAAGCTCGAGCAATTCTCTCTGCCATTAAAAGGATAAACCTTTCTTCATTATTTTTAAAGAAATAAGTCCATATTAACATTACAACTAATGAAGGCGGGATAGTGGACAAATGGAATATATTGAACAACTGTCGAAATCTCCAAGGACCGCAAAAAAGAAGCAGTCTCAAGCTGGTAAAAAAAATTCCGGGGAGATATCAAAACAAAAATGGGCGATCCTTTCCTTATCTTCTATTCCTTTAGTAATGACCTTGGGAAATTCAATGTTAATCCCAATCTTACCTTCAATGGAAAAGGAACTTTCCATTTCCTCATTACAATCTAGTTTGGTCATTACGGTTTATTCAATCGTTGCCATTATATTAATCCCCGTAGCAGGTTATTTATCTGATCATATAGGTCGGAAAAAGGTTATAATCCCGAGTCTTATTTTAGCTGGGATTGGAGGAATTATTTCGGGATGGGCGGCTTGGAAATTTGAAAATGCTTATTGGGTTATCTTAATCGGACGATCCCTTCAAGGAGTAGGAGCTGCTGGAGCCTTTCCAATTGTTTTGCCGTTAGTAGGTGATATGTTTAAAAATGAAGATGATGTTAGTGTCTGTTTGGGGCTTATTGAAACCTCCAACACCTTTGGCAAGGTTCTCAGCCCAATATTCGGGGCCTTTTTGGCCGGAATCCTATGGTATATGCCGTTTTTTGCATTTCCTGTATTCTGTGCCGTCTCCATCATCCTAATGATCTTTCTTGTTAAATCCCCAAAAAAGAAACAAGAAAAGATCCCATTTAAGGATTTCTTTAT
>NZ_JBALNY010000258.1:1317-2086 GCF_036962145.1 Bacillus sp. JJ1764
AAAAATAATTAAAAAAAATAAAATACTTATGAAATGGCTAACATTTGGCGGAATTCTTGCGGCAGCACTTTCCATTGCAGCACTTTGGTTCTCGATTAAATTATGGTATATGATTACGATGTTTTTGATTATGGGAATAGGGATTGGAGCAGGTCTACCTTGCTTGGATAGCCTCATTACCGAAGGAGTAGAAAAGAAAGAACGAGGAACCATTACTTCAATATACAGTTCCATGCGGTTTATTGGTGTGGCTGCCGGTCCACCAATTATTGCTTTGTTAATGAAACAGTCCAACCACTGGATTTTTATCCTGATGTCCAGTTTAAGTCTCATGGCTGCGTTCGTAGCTTTAAAGGCGATTAATCCACAGAAAAATGAAAAATAAATGTAAAAAAGAGCTGAGTATGTCTCAGCTCTTTGAGTATTTCTCAGCTCTTTTCATTGTCTATTGTTTTACCGGCTTTTTTAATAAACCGATTAACAGTGCAGAAACAATGGAACCAATTAAAATCGCCAATGCGTATTTCAGTGCACCGTGTTCCACTAACGGAACAACGAAGATTCCACCGTGTGGGGCTCTTAAGCCAATTCCAAAGGCCATTGAGAGAGCTCCGGTAACCGCTGATCCGATCATAATAGATGGAATGACACGTAATGGGTCAGCTGCTGCAAATGGAATTGCACCCTCAGTAATGAATGATAATCCCATGATATAGTTCGCTTTTCCTGCATCTTTTTCTTGCTCTGTAAATTTGTTTTTAAAAATAGA
>NZ_JBALNY010000259.1:0-3106 GCF_036962145.1 Bacillus sp. JJ1764
TTGATTCTTTAACGGACTTTTCAAAAACAATATCTTTGACATATTTTTTTAACTCTGGTTTGTCGAATAATGTTTCTTTTAGAGAATTATTTGTTAATTTATAACCTTCATTAACTTTGCTTTTATCATCAAGGATAGCTTGGATGCCTTGATTTATCGCATCTTCATAAATCAACTTTCGGTACCTCTCAGTGTATTCCTTTCTAAATAATCCTACAAAACTATCAAAATAACTCTTGTCAAACATAGGAATATAAGCTAATTCTAATGCTGGTACTTTAATGTGCAAAATCTTGGATTTTTTATCAAAATAAATGTCTTCTTTTTTGATATTTTTCAAATCATAACCAAGCATAAAGTAACCAAACAAATGGATGTTGTATTCTTTTCCGAAAAGATACTTTCCGAATTTTTTGCCTGTTGTTTCAAGCCAAATATCATCATCTTGATGTTTTAAAAATTCATAAGTGTCATCTTCGGTGTAATCGAAGTCTTGGACATCCTCATATCCGAAGTGTTTGCTGATTTCTCGCACCTTATCGTATGCGATATTTTCTACGATGACCTCACCTTCTATTGCTGTTGTTGCTTTTACTACTTTTTCTTCTTCATCTTTCAAAAGCATATATGTTCCTGCTGATCCAACGGAGGCACAAAGCAATGCAAAAACAATGGTAATAACAATTTTTTTCTTCGATGATTGCTTCATATTAACTCTAAATTCTAGCATAATTTTTTTCTCCCTATTATTTTTATATACTTATATCTTTCTTTGGAGTAGTTTTTATTGTACAGCCATAATATTTTCTAATACACTTCTAATCTGTCGTGCAATTTGGGTATTATCCATATGATTATCCTCCAATTACATCTACACATAAATATCGAAACTCAGAATTGCTAGCAGGGAAAGCTGAGTAAGTTTTCCATTTCATCTTATGTAGACTTTTCAAATAAAAAGGATTTTCCCGCCCGTTTGTGGTTCCATACCCTGCTACTTCTTTCCAGCTGCATTCCCCTGAAAGGCAATTTCCCTCAAAAAGAAGAAAATCCTCGTCAACTGATCTGCTTTTTACAGGTGGCTGCCAATACAAATGGTCATTGGTTAATAGAATAGCATATCCCATTCTATGAGGATTTTCTAAACATAATCCCTCTATCGATTGAACATCCTTTAAGAAATCATACCGACTTATGTCCTGTGCACGATGATTTTTAAGATCATATTTCGCACCATTTACCTCAACAGAAGGTTTTTTAGTCTTGTGGCAATTGAATTACAATTTCTTTTCCATCATGTTCACTCCAAAGGTCAACACTTATTCCGTTGATCGTTTTGTTTTTTTCTGGTTTTAGCCCCTCTGTTCTAAGTATATTATGTAAAGCATCTTGAAAATCCCTCTCAGACCGAAACACAGGTCTTTTCTCCGAAAGCAAAGACAATATTCCTTCGATATTTACCATGATTTTAACCTCCTATCAAGAAAACCTCATTGTTTACCAATAAATATATGGAATCGGTTCTAAAGCTTTTTTGCACGGCTGGGATGTTTCGGTTGTTTACTTTTCAAAACTTCTAAACAATGAATCTCCCTCGATAAACTCTTAATCAAGGTTAGAACTTCACGATCCCTTCGTCTGAATGAACCATGCTCGCCCCAAGCAGCAATGATTATGTCAGCATTTTTTACAGCATTCAGAATATACTCGTCATTGTCTTTTCCCACAGGATTCTTTGCAACTTTCATCACTTGTGGGTCTGTTGCCCTTATTGCGAACAAATTTACTACTTCAAGTGAGCCAAATGAGCCATTTTCCCATCTTTTTGAGAAATCGATACAACGACTTAATGTTTGGTGTCTTCGTATTCATCGGCTGTACTTGGGTTTAGGCAAATAAATGCCACTCTTTTTTTATCTTTATACCATGTTCTTTTTATTGAATAACGATACTCTCTCTGTTCATCAAAAATTGCCTCTTTAATCATAAAACTCGCCCCCACATAAAGGCTTTACATAAGATTCTTTATATTACTCTTTAAAGAATATATCCTTTGCTTCTTGTACAATATTCATAGCTGTATCCAAACTTTTGTCACTGGTACATTGAATTCAATCTTTAAAACATTAACTGCATTTACTAGTTTTATAATACGGTTATGGCCTTGAAAAAATGTTACACCAGTTTTATTGTATTCTGGGATAAAACTAGATCCTAATACAGCTTGTACTTTTTCAACTAATTCTTCGCTATAATTATAAAACCTATAATTTGTTATATTCCAATTTTCATTCTCCTTACTTGCCATAGGGATTTGAATGTATGATTTGATACTCCTGCATTCAAAGTCTCCGAAGGTCTAGTAAAAAGGGGCTCAAGTACATACTCTAGCATTTTTTCGATAATTTGACGGTCTTTTTCCGTTTCTAATTCTAGCCAAAAAACGTCAAGCTCTCCTTAGTGTTTTAAGAAAAATTTATGCCAACGCTGTTCTTTTGTATCACCAGGCACGGGTTGAAACGATTCGAGATAATGGCTATACAGTCTATTCTTAAGTGGCTTTCGCTTCCCAATATAGAGAATTTCTGTCTTGAAATGCTTCCACTTACCCTCTCCAGAATCAAATGGCAAAATTTTGTTTTAGAATAAAAATTTTTCATAATCCATGAAAATACAACTCGTATTTTCCATAATTTATTTTAGATATACATTACATCTGCCCTATCCTTGTTAGTTCTTTTGATTTTCTTACAATTTCGAAATAGTTCTTTAGACTCATTCCACATATAAACAATAATTTCCTTTTATCAGCTAAAACAATAAATTTCAATCACTAAAAAAGTGTCAAATAACTCCAGAAAATTGGATAGTTCCTGACACCTTTTTTCTATTCAGTGATTTAAGGACTCATTAACAAACTCTATTTAATTTACCACCATAAAAAGTCTACCTACTCTTAAATTAGGCTTTAACGAGAGTTATCGTTTTTCATGGGATTGCGTTAGCAAAATGTTAGCATTAATTATTAATTGGAATTTCATAACAATCACTTACAATTGTTTCCACAATACTGTAAAATATCTCCCTTCACACTATGCAATTAAAC
>NZ_JBALNY010000028.1:0-6849 GCF_036962145.1 Bacillus sp. JJ1764
AAATATACCTGTTCCAATCGTGCCCCCAAGAGCAATCATGGTTAAGTGCCGTGATTTTAGCTTGCGTTTTAACTCCTGGGGGGGATCCTGTTCGGGCTCATTAGTGAGATCCATTAAAGATAATGCAGATGATTGGTTGGCGTCATGCGGCATAGATTGTTTTCCTCCTTAGATTTCTCAATATTTTTTGACCCATTTTCTAGTGAAAAATACCCTTTTTTTATTCAAGAACATAAAGTTCTTCTAACGAATGGTCGGATGGACTTTGGAAGTACGCTCCCATTTCGATTAATGTTTTGATCGAATGAATATGTGTCGCGGTGATTTCTTCACCAGGTGTTAAGAGTGGAATTCCAGGAGGATAGGGGATCACCATCTCTCCGCATATTTTTCCTACTGCCTTGTCAATTGCCACTTTCTTCCGAGGCATATGGAAGGCGTCACGCAACGAAACATTTTGCTTATATAACGAACCCTCTTCGATAAAGAGAACAGCTTCTCGATCTTCGTTACAAACCACCTCTTCTGTCCATGTTTCGAGTTTCTGATCAATGGCTTTAATGGCTGCCACCACTTTATCAATATTTTCTTCTTTCTCGTGTATGGAGAATAAAAAGACGATATTACGCGGATCGGTGATTTCAGCTGTACAACCTTCCTCATAGAACATATCCAGGAGCTGATAACCGGTAGCCACTTCATCCTTGCAAGAAATAATCCATTTCAATGGATCCCAACGATCAATTTCCTCACTTCCACCCCAAATGGATAAAGCCTTTAATTCTTGGTTTAAAGCTACTCTTCTTTCCTCTAGTTTTTTAACCGTTTCCTTTAATTCACTTCTTCCCTTGGTGACTAAATATCGTCTGGCAACGTCTAAGGAAGCGAGTAGTGGATAGGAGGGACTTGTCGATTGAAGCATTCCCAGAACTTGGGCGATCCGCTCTCGGGAAACAAGATTCCCTTTAACATGAAGCATAGAGGCCATTGTCATAGCTGTAAGCATTTTGTGTGTCGATTGTACAACGATATCAGCTCCTTTTGAAAGGGCAGAAGGCGGTACTTCTTCTACTTGGCCAAAATGGGCACCATGGGCTTCATCCACAATTAATGGAATGTCGTGTCTGTGGCAGGTATCAGCTAAACGAGAAATATCCTTACTCATTCCATAGTAATTTGGATTTGTAATCCAAACCGCTTTAACATCCGAATGTTCCATTAATGCTTTTTCAATATAGGCAATATCAGAAACCATCGCCACTTTCGTTGTTGATTCTATGGCAGGTGCGATAAAAATGGGATGGGCACCTGCGAGCAGTAAACCATGGAAAACCGATTTATGCATATTACGTTGAACAAGAATCTTGTCTCCAGGTCCACATAAGGAAAGAGCGATACTTAGATTTCCTACTGTACTCCCACCAACAAGAAAAAAAGTATGATCGGCCCCAAAGGCTTCAGCAGCTAAGTTTTGTGCGTCTGCGATAAAATCAGTTGGATGATGCAAGTCATCAATTCCGACGGATTCCGTTGTATCGAGACCTAGTATTCCTGAAAAATGACTTAGCGCGCCCTCATCAAAAACACGTCCATCTTTATGCCCAGGAACATGCATGGATATTCGTTTACTCTTCTCATATTCACAAAGGGCATCATATAATGGTGCCTCCGTGTGGTCAAATGTTAATAAATTTGTGTTGTAAAGAGTTGTTTTTGTCGAAATCATTTTTTCATTCCCCCTGTACGTAGTACTATTTGTGGATTGCGTCCTGCCTATAGTTATTGCAAGATGTGTACCATATTTACACCATCAACCCTAAAAGCGCATGAGGACTAGTCTGAATTGATTGAATTTTCCATTCGCACGGAAAATGAGCCCTCTTCTAAGTGTGAAATGGCTTCTTAGAGCAAAAAAAGATGCCGAAAATTCGGCATCTTAGGAGGGAAGAAGTCTTGATCCATTTGGTAAAAAGACGTCACCATATTCATTTTGGGTTTCTACTATTGTCACAGTGAAATTCTTAAAACTATCGCCAAAAAACTAGCACTATTGCCGAAAATTCGGCACAAATAGAACTATTTCTGTTTAAATTCTTATATAATCTTCATTATATGGACAATAAATCTACTAAATATGAGATTTACGATCTATCATGATTTTATTCAATTTGGTAGTAACAGGATTGGCTAGTGTATCCCCAACAGGACATCTCGATTCAATAAACTGAACAAATTTTTCAACCTTTTCAAGCGGTTCTTCTGTATCAATATGAACGTTATATCGGATTTCACTATATCCGTTACGGACATCTGAGAAGCCCATAAATCCATCCGTATCAAGATCTCCTTCTAATTCAATCCAGAAGTCATTAAACTTAATGCCAAATTTATTCGCAAAACTAGCAGCACAAATAGCCTGACAAGCTCCTAAGGCACACAATACGAGCTCCACTGGATTCATCCCCGTGTCTGTTCCACCCAAACTAGGTGGTTCATCCACTGTTACTTCAAAATTCCTTGATTTCACTTTTACTTGGACACCCTTTTGCAAATGTGCAGTTGCTTTGAAAGTGGTTTGAGGCATAAAAAAATCTCCTTCCATTGAAATTAGCTTACCATTTCATTGTAAACTACTTTTTATAGGGAATATATGGATTTTTTGTGAAGGAATGAGCGAATTTTTAGATTGGTATACACCAAATCTGTATTTCTTTAAAAGTTTCATTTGTCCTATCACCTTATATTTCGTTATATTAAATAAACAACGTGTTGTTTAAATTTATTTATTAATAGCAATGTTCAATAGTCAGAAAAGGTTTATTTACAGGCAGTATTTAGGAATATATGGAGTAAAGTTTAGGAGGATAGGCCATGAGAGATTTTAATGCCGATCAGCGTGTGATTCGTACAAAACAATCAATAAAAGATGCGCTTATGGAGTTAATTGAGGAAAAAGGATTCGAATCCATTACGGTAAAGGATATTACAAACGGAGCAAAGATCAATCGAGGGACATTTTATATCCATTATCAAGATAAATTTGATTTAATGACGAAGTGTCAGGAAGAATTTATGCTTGAAATGTCTACTATTGCTAAACTGAATTTTCCTAGTGTGGTGGAAGAGCTTGGGAACAACCCTACAAGCACAAGGCCACTTGCTTTGATTACTTTAATTATTGAATTTATAAATAAAAATAGAAAATTTATGAAAGCCATGCTGGGACCAAAAGGAGACTTATCTTTCGCAACAAACCTAAAAAACTTCATGTGGAATACGTTATTTCATAAGGAACATCTTATTAAAAAAGAAAATTTACTTGTCCCAGAAGAATATTTAGTATCCTATATTGCCTCTGCCCATATAGGTGTCATTCAACAATGGTTGGTGAAGGAGGGGAAAGAAACCCCAGAGGAAATAGCCCGAATCCTATCAACTATTACGATCAATGGACCATTTTTTGCGGCTGGTTTGAAAAAGTAATTTTATGATCCTATTGTTATATAAGATCGAATGCATAGTAACCACTTTAAAGAAAACAATAATACTATCTTCATTACAAATTCATTAGGTGGTGTGTTGTTAATATGGCGAAAAATAAAAATAGAAAATCCGAAAATAATCCAGCTCTCATGAAGACTGATGTTGAATTTGCCACTAGTGGTCTTGAAAAAAAGGCCATGCAGGCACAAGAACGAAAAAAGAAGTAAACCTAAGTGATATATGAATGTAAAGAACAGAGTGACGATTCTTCGATGATGAAGGATCGCTTTTTTTATTTTTCTGTTCCATTTAAAGGGTGAGGGGGATCTTTGTTATAATTGGTTTTAAAACTCGTATTTTATTCGGAGGCATTACATGGATTTAAATAAGATGGCTGAAAACATCAATATATTAAGTGACTTTCTTGGAATGAGGGATATTGAAACTTTATCAAGAAATGCTTTAGAAGAAAAATACCAAGTTTCCCAAACCGATTTACTCATTTTATTTGGAGGAAGTATCGCCTACGGCTGTGACGTAGTGGGGGAAGCCATAACAAATCATATTGCCAAAAATTTGATGATTGTTGGTGGAGAAGGACATACGACAGAAAGTTTACGTCAAGAAATGCATAAGGCCTATCCCGAAATTGTAACTGCTGGGAAAACAGAAGCAGATCTAATGAGTGATTATATAAAATGGAAATACAATATTAACAACATTTTGATTGAGCGTCATTCCACTAATTGTGGAAATAACGTTACCTATGCGTTAGAGATTATGAGTCAAAATCATCTTTCCCCAAACAATATGATCATAGTTCAAGACTCAACGATGCAACGTAGAATGGATGCCGTTTTTCGTAAATATCTCCAAGATTCAAAGGTTACAGTCATAAATTTTGCTTCGTATAAGGTTAAAGTGAAAGTTAAAAGTGAAAAATTAGTTATTGAACCAACAGGTATTTGGGGTATATGGGATGTAGAACGATATATTTCCTTATTGATGGGAGAAATTCCACGATTATTAGATGATTCAAATGGCTACGGCCCTAACGGAAAAAATTATATTGCACACGTCGATCTTCCTTTGAAAGTGTTGAAAGCATTTGAAGAGTTAAAAATCGAATATGCAGATTTAGTGAGAGTGGCAAATCCACTTTACGCCTCAAAGCGATAATAATGCCTTTCTTGGAAAGAATGGTGTTTTTAATGTATAAATTTATAGATACCTTTGTACACTAAATTTATCCACATTTCGAATAAGGAACTGATGATATGATCCAAGATAAGGTATTAAAAATTGGTTTATTGGGAGTTATGTCAACGATACCAGGTGAGATCACGTCGAGGATCTTTGTTTACCTCGGCATTGGTAAGTATGGTATTTTTGAATTGGCAAGTCTTGTTATTACATTTAACAGGCCTGAATTAATCATTGGAATCATTGTAGATTTTTTAGTAGGGAGTGTTTTTTCCATCTTACTTTACTTACTATATGAAAAGTTGGGTTCAAACTATTTAGTTATAAAAACTGCATTTTGCAGCTTACTGGCTTGGTTATTTTGTGAACTTTTATTTACAGCAACTGTAGAAGGTAAATATATCCCTATTCGACCTATCAATGACTATTATTCCCATATTGTCAGTGCCGCCATTTTTGGACTTACATTAGGCTTGTTGCTAAATAAATTTGGTTTTAAAAAGGTTAATTCCTGATAAGTTAAACCGCTTTAAAACACTCTTTAAGTGATCTTTAAAAATGTAATTTGTTCCAGTATCTTATAGAACATATTTAATAGATCCAACAGTGAGCAATAAGTTACATTAAATTACTGCATTTTTCTTTATCAGCGAGATAAATGGTGAATTGTTGTTCTTAAACACTAAGTATTCAAAAAACAGAAAGGGCTTTATGTATCAACACTTAATCCTTTTTTACAAAAAAAACCGAATTCCTGTTCACTAACAGGTTCCGGCTCTACTTCATGCACTATTTTTTCTCCTATTTTAGATATTGCCACTTATTGGTTGATCAAGGAAATCATTTGCAATCGTATTCGTTAAATTTGTACCAGTAAAAGTAAAAGAGAAAAGGGCAGTGTTGTTGGAACCTCCACCATAGGCAGCCTTTGAAGCGCCTTTGGGAGAAATAACTAGGGCACCGTCAAAATTGACAACCCCTCCTGTAATTTCCCCTATATCAATTTTACCTCGGTCAAATGCCATTTTAGTCAACTTCCTTTACCCATTTATACACTAAAGTATGTCTATTAGGTTTATTATGTTCCATGATATCTATTGTTTTTGGTAGTAACATTAAAGAAGAGCAAGAACAAGAACAGGGCTAAAAGCATATATTGAAATTAAACTTAACTGAAAGGATACCTACCAATGCCTGCAAATATTTTTGGATCCATACAAATTACCACCATCAGTGCAAGTGGCGTAGTGGAGTTTGGTGATAGCTTGGTTGTTTCACCAAAAATTGCATCTAAGACTCTTGCGGGAGCAGGAGCATTTAACACTGCATTTTTGGCTATGACAAATACAGCTATAAGCAGTACAAATTATATTGATCCCAATGTAATTGATCAGCCGATTGCTGGAAATAATTAAAAATAATGATAAATGAGAGGTTGTAACTAATGCCTGTAAATATTTGTGGACCCATACAAATTGATAACGTCACTACATTTGCTATTGTCAAATTCGGTGATAGCTTGGTTTTAACTCCTAAGAATATGTCAAAGGGGTATGCTGGCTCCGGAGCATATAATGTAGGGGGAACAGCAATAGTAAATACTGGAGCAAATTCAACAAATTATCTCAATCCTAAAGAAATTGATCAGTTGATTGCTGATAATAATTAAAAAGATTTTCATATTTTTTTAAATTGAAAAAAATCCACCCAGTAAGGTGGATTTTTCATTTGCTTAAGAAAACAGAAGGCTATTGTGTTGTGTTCAACCCAGTGGTCCATTTATTTGCTACGATTTTCAATAAACTCAACAACATCTCCAACTGTTTGAAGAGAGGCGGCCACTTTTTCGCTGATTTCAATTGCGAATTCATCTTCAATTTCCATGGTCAGGTTCACCATATCAAGTGAATCAGCCTCAAAGTCTTCCTTGAATGAAGCATCCAGTCTAATATTTTCCATTTTTACACCGAGTTGGTCTGCAATAATTGGCTTTAATTTTTCAAATGTAGTCATTGCTGCATCCTCCCAAATCTATCATAAGCAACATTATACCAATCTATTCCTGCTAGGTAAAACGGGAAAATAATACCAATTTTTATTCGCAAAAAGAGAAATGATGACAATAGTTTATAAAGTGAAAGAAGGAAAAGTTTGAAAGGTACC
>NZ_JBALNY010000028.1:6871-9781 GCF_036962145.1 Bacillus sp. JJ1764
TTTTTTGGGTGTGGTTCTATTTTTTTTTATATTAATATACATATCATTGAAAAAGGATTGAGGTGCCGTGATGGTTGGATTGATGATTGCAGGCTCTGCCATTCTATTGATTGGAATCGGCTGCTTACATGTTTACTGGGCGTTCGGGGGTTCATGGGGCAGTAACCATGTTATTCCCAAAAGTGCTAAGTTGGAACATCCAGTTTTTTCTCCCGGTAAATTTGTCACACTGTTTGTCTCGTTTCTATTATTTTTAGCAGCAGGACTCCTGATTTTGCAAGGAGGGCTATTCAAGTTTGTTTATCCGAACATACTAGTTAACGCTGGATGTTGGGCATGTATGATTGTCTTTGGTTTAAGAGTAGTTGGAGATTTCAAGTACTTCGGTTTGTTCAAAAAAGTCCGGCACACCCTTTTCTCTCGCTATGATACTTATTTATTTATACCCATTTGCGCGTGGTTTTGTTTTATCTTTTATATAGCTATTCAAATAGGGAGATGAAACGGTTACGATGACTGATCTTATTCATAAGGGCTTTACTCAAGTATATATAGTCTATTAAAATAGCCAATATATATGTTAAATCAAATTCGAGGTTAGGAATGAAAGTATATAGACTAAAAAAGAAATACAACGGGTTTAAAAGAGGAACTCAATTTTACTTAATCAGTGAATCCGAATTTATTGGGGTTAAGGAATTTGTTTTAAGAACGCAAGATTTAACCAACAGGATCTCAATTAATGAAAGCGAACTTAAGAACCATTTTATTTTTGTAAAAGAAATTTTTTAACACAACAAATAGACCGTACGACTGAAAAGAAGTCAGGTACCCTTTGGCGTTGATTCCATGAAGAAGAATCAACGTTTTTTTGTACAAATATAAGCAACGTGGGGGAAGTTTTTGAAAAAAGGAAGTGTAGCGTTTACGTAAATTGTAAATTTATTATGGCTATTGGAAATAATATTTGTATTGTAAAACTTTTCCCTGAGGATGATTACCATGTCCATTGCTCTTCTAGCCTTAATAGGTTGGTTTGTGCTGATTGTATTCGCAATAGTTCCCAAAGGGTTAACGCTGATCGATATGGTTTTTTTATACTTCCTTATCGAAATAGTAACGATTACCATATTCACCATACTGGATGTTAATTTACAATGGGTTCCACTGACACGAAGTGTAGAAGGATCCTTTGCCATGTATATCTGTCGTATGATCGTGATCCCTTTCCAGATTCTATTATCAGTATGTGTGCTCCATTCTGGTTTGAGAGCAAAATGGCGCTGGATAGTATCTTTGGCCATCGTTTTATTCTTATGCATGGCAGATCGGGTTTATTTGTGGGCTGGTCTGATTACTTACCGACGATGGAATGAAATCTATTCTGCTCTCATGTATATGGTATTTATAGTCTTAATTTGGTGGATTGCCAGATGGTTTCGTGGACTAGATAAGGAGAGTTAATCAAACCATGAATATAATTCGTTATGTTAATCATTTTAATGCGAACGAGTGGTTTATCGTTGCTTCACTGTGCGTTGGAACCATCGTGGTGTTACTTCTACCCAAACGTTTTACAAAAAAGGAAACCGCCGTTTACCTCATGTGTGGCATGTTTTTTGGATTTTTTTTCGATCACACATTAAGTGTATTGCCGGTTAGTTTCTATGTTATAAATGATAGGGGTTCCTTTGAACTAATGGATTTTTTATCCCATGTGATTTACGCACCATACAGTTATCTTTTCTTTTATCTATATGACTTCTTCCGTATAAAACCCCATTTTTCTTTAGTGTACATCTTAGTGTGGGCCTTTTTGAGTGTCGGGTTTGAGCGATTTAGTGTGATCATCGGGATCTTTCGTTATCAACATGGATATAACATCTATTATTCTTTTGTCATATATTTACTGGTGATCAGTTTTTGGGTGTTATTTTTTAGGATTATGAAAGCATACGGAGAAAAACAATATTAGATATAATCCAAATGGTTAAATATTACCATTTATGGAAAACTACCCTTAGGGTAGGTGTTTAGTATGGTTGCCATTATCCTTTCAATATCGTGGATAATCATTGCTTTAAAGTATGGAGATCGTGATTGGAGAAAATATTATCCTTCTATGTTATTTGCTGCTCTAGGAAACGCTCTTTATGAGGTACTTTGTTTTAAGTATCAATTGTGGAAAATGGAACCTAATGGATTGGCGTACTCCATGATTCCCATGTTATTGCTCATACTAATAGGTATGCCATTATCAACCTGGGTTTTTTTATCTAGGTACCCTTATGAACAAAGTATATTTAAGAAGGGGATTTATGTATCATTTTTTATTTTTCTATTCATTATTTTAGAATTTGTTTCTATCAAATTAGGAGCCATAACTTATCATCACGGGTGGAATCTTGGATGGTCTTTTTTATTTGTAATCGTCATGTTCTTGATCATTAGGTTGCATTTTACACGCCCCATTACGGCCATTATATGCTCAATCCCATTTGCCCTTTTATTATGTATCATTTTCGATGTTACCTTGAATAAAATGAAATAAACATACAAAAATAGTCCTATAAATTGAGAAAAATAAACGATCGTACGAAGGAAAACTTGACAGAATGTTTAACGAATAGTAATATTTACATCGTAAATAAATGATTAATGATTTTTGGAAATATAGAAGTCTTTAGCAGAAAGTTAATAATCTTTTATTGGCTTAATGAAAAAGAAATCTATAGAAAATAGAAATCATACATAGACCCTCATATTAGAGGCTCATTTAATAGAAGGTAGACTATTTAAAAGCCCATTAAGGCAGTTAAAAGTAAACCGGCAATGTTCAAGTTTAATGGTTTTCACATGACCATTATATTGAGATTGCCGGTTTTTTTATTTTTATAACTTACTGTTAAA
>NZ_JBALNY010000260.1:0-1675 GCF_036962145.1 Bacillus sp. JJ1764
CGGTCATTTTTTGTTATTGAGCTAACGGAGCAGGTTAGTTTAATAAAAAGTGATAAAATGATTGTAAAGAAATGGTTGAGAGGAAGAAGGTCAATGGCATTAACGGTTGGCATCGCTTCATTATTAACTGATGAACAAAAGTATGAGGTTTTACGTTTTTGGGATATATTTGAAAAGGACTTCAATTCGGTTGGAGTTCGTTCATTTGACCACCCAAACTTGGGGTTCCAAGGTGGGAGATGTTCAAATATAAGTATCTTGAAAGAGGAACTTTCAAAACTTTGTACGAAAATTTCGCCTTTTGATTTTACAGTTGATGGTTTTGGTTTCTTTGAAGTCCCATCAAAAGTGGTTTATTTGCAAGTAAAGAAAACTAACGAAATATTAGATGTACATAAGAAAATTAATAGTACATTGGCAAAGTGCTGTGAAGACCTATTTCATTTTTATACACCAGAAAATTGGGTTCCTCATATTACTCTCGCTATGGATGATTTATCAGAAATTAATTTCGAGAAATTTAAAAATAAGTATGAACATTACTCTCCTTCGTTAAAGCAAACGTTTTCCAATTTAGCTTTGGTTGAGTTTAAGGAAAATGGACGGGTAGAGTTACTTTACAAGTATGAAATTAAATAAATAAACTTGTTGAACTACGGGTGCGTTAGTTTAAGTTGATGATCGCCACGGCGGTCATTTTTTGTTATTAAGACGGGCAGGTTTGTTCAAAATGAAATCACAAAAGGAATGAGCATTTACTGTAAAATGAAATTAGACGTATTATTTTTCTAATAAAAAAGTTATGCAAAAATCGAGGTGATGCCATTAGTAATTAATTGCGATTCAAAAGTTATTTAATAAATAATTGATAAATAGTTTTTGAGGAGAATTAATATGGATAGTGTATATGTAAATTGTCCCGAATTTAAAAATAAAAGATTCAATTTAAGATTTATTTCTATAGAAGATTGTGATGACTTGTTAAAAGTATATTCTGATAAAAAAGCTGTTCCTTTATTTAATAGCGATAATTGTGGTGGAGATGATTATTACTATAATACACGTGACAGAATGAAGCAGGCCCTTGAGGATTGGAAATTTGAGTATGACCGAAAAGGTTTTGTAAGATGGTCTATTATAGATAAAAAAGATAATGCTGTAATTGGAACAATAGAATTATTTCATAGAGAGTCTAAAGATTATTTTAATAATTGTGGTCTTCTCCGTTTAGATTTGAGAAGTGATTATGAAACAAAAGCCAATATAATAGATATTTTAAAATTGATTATTGATAAAACTTATACATTGTTTGAATGTAATATGATAGCAACAAAGGCACTTCCTATTGCTAGTGAAAGAATAAATGCTTTAAAGGAATTAAATTTTTCCCCTACTGAAAACAAGTTGATTGGTCATGATGGGACGGAATATTCATCATATTACTTTACAAAGAGGTAAATTCCAGTTTGAAAAGTCAAGTTAATTCGCATTCTTCTAATATTATGATATAGTACCAAATTTAACTTTAAAAGCGAGTTTGTGAAACAATACACTTAAACTATCGGGGGCTTGAGCTCAATAATGATCGCTGCGGCGGTCTTTTTTGCTTGTTATGCTAACGAAGAAGTTTAGTTGAAGAAGAAAAACGAATAATGCGTATTTGACTCAAACTGTG
>NZ_JBALNY010000261.1:0-1517 GCF_036962145.1 Bacillus sp. JJ1764
CCCATGCCGGGCGCACACGAAAGAAACTACTGATTGACAAATTCAGTAGTTTCTTAAAGTAATGGATAACGGTTTAAGAGGATTTTGCATGTGCACTTATAACAATATGCATTTTCTTTTTCTACAAGAGATCCTAAGTTGTTTCTCTTTCAATAGCAGAGACTGGTAGAATATTTTCAAGTGGTACCTCTTCACCTTCGATCTGTCTTGCAATCAAATCAATTGTTAGCTCACCCAATTTCTCAATTGGTTGACTAATGGTTGTTAAACGCGGCCACATTAATGTTGCGATCCCAATATCATCATATCCTATGATTTTAATTTCTTCCGGAATTGCCTTTTTTAATTGATGACAGGCTTGAATAACCTCGGCAGCAATTACATCACTGCTCGTAAATACACCATCTATATCCGGATACTTTTGAAGGAACCGAACAATCTTATCTACATTGTTATCTAGGTTTGAGTCCGAATCATCTAGTTTCAAAGTAGTAAATTCTATCCCAGTGTTTTTTATTTCTTCCTTGAAGCCTTGAAGTCTACCACCTGCCAGCAACGCATTGTGATGCGGTCCTCCAAGACCACCATAAACATAAGCCAGCTTTCTGCAATTTTTCTTGATTAATAATTGTGATGCTAGTTTTCCTCCCATGGTATTATCGGAGGCAACATATGGAATTTTTTCTGCTAAAATCCGATCAAATGATATAATTGGCAATTGTAGGTTAATATATTCATCTACATCCAAACTATGGCTGCCCATAATAATACCATCGACCTGGTTTTTCTTTAATAATTCAAGATAACTGCTTTCTTTCGATTTATCATGGTTTGAATTACACAACAGTAATTTATACCCTTTTTGATAGGCAAAATACTCAAGAAAATAAGCTAGCTCGCTAAAAAAAGGATGTGAAATTTTAGGAACTATTAAACCGATCATATTTGACTTTTTTCTAAACAAAGAACGAGCGAGCTCGTTAGGCTGATAATTTAGTTCTTCCATAGCTAGGTGTACCTTTTCTCTCGTAGATTGACTGATATAGCCTCTGTTATTCAGTACTCGCGAAACTGTTTGAACAGAAACACCAGCTTTTTCTGCCACATCTTTAATTGTAACCATTAACTAAACACCTACTTTTTAACTTATTATATCACTATTGAATGCCCATTCATTATTATCTCTTGCCCAATAAGAAAATCATTATCAGACAGTAGTTTTGTTAACCATCATGATAGAAGCAATTTTAATACTAAAAAGCCCAATTTCTCTGAATTAAAATAGAGAAATTGGGTTCTTTTTCTTTACTCCATAAAAGCTCCCGATTGTGGAAGATCGTTTCAAAGACTTTATAAAAATAAAGCCCACTATAGTTAATAACCAAAAAAATTATTATATCTTCAATTTTTAACTAAAAGGCTCTGTTAAACTTGGCTGTTGATTTGCGCTCCAGGTGCTTCGCTTTCCGTGGGCGTTTCGGCGAGCCTCCTCGGCGCTTGCGCCTGCGGGGTCTCTC
>NZ_JBALNY010000262.1:0-1630 GCF_036962145.1 Bacillus sp. JJ1764
CAGATATGGCGGAGAAGAGTTTATTCTTTCACTCAAAGGGTATTCAGCGACTGAGGGTGAATCGTTCGCAAATCAACTGCGCACTATTATTTTGGAACAGCCGCTACATACTGCTGAAGGAAATATTTCGGTATCATTTAGTTCAGGGGTGTCAGAAGCATCCTTTGAGGCGGGAGAAACGCTGCACCAGCTTTTGAACAAAGCAGATAAGGCCTTGTATGCAGCAAAACGTGCAGGACGGAACCAAGTCCAGATTTATTCTAATAGAGCAAGCCAGAGAATGTAGTGTAACAACTTACATTTTCTGGCTTTTTAGTATGGTTTAAATTTGGTTGGCAAAAGAAAGATGTTTGTTCAACTGCATTTTCAAAAGAAGAAATAGCCGATTGATTAGAAAGGTTGTATGATATAAAAAAGGATAACGGTTGAGGTGAATGCAGTGGGGCTTAAAGAGGATATTCTTTTATTTCTTGATAACGAAACATCCAACTTTAATGAATCGGGGACGAATGAAACGTTTACTGCAACAAAAATATCGGAATTATTTAATGTGAGAAGAAATACAGTTAGCCATTACCTTAATCAATTGGTTGATGAGGAAAAGGTAATAAAAATTAACTCTCGTCCAGTGTATTTTTTAAGTCGATTAAGCTTTGAACAAAAGTTTTTTCCTGTCTCACAATGTATTTTTACCAGTTTTCAAGATATATTTTCAAATTCTAAAGAAATAAAACCCAAAAATGATATGTTTGATAGGATCATTGGTTCTGACGGTAGTCTTAAAAAAGCTATTGAGCAAATTAAAGCATCGATTCATTATCCCGATAACGGATTACCTATTATACTATGCGGTCAGACGGGTGTTGGAAAGAGTTATACAGCCGAGTTAATCCATCGATACAGTGTTGAAAAGAACATACTTCCTCCAGATGCACCATTTATTAGCTTTAATTGTGCTCAATATGCTGATAATCCTGAACTGATATCTAGCAATTTGTTCGGGTATGTGAAAGGGGCTTTTACTGGGGCAGACAAAACAACAGAAGGCATGCTATCGGAAGCTGACGGCGGCATTTTATTTTTAGACGAAGTACATAGATTAAATGCGGAAGGTCAAGAAAAGTTATTTACTTTTCTTGACCAGGGGATATTTCGTCGGATGGGTGAAAGTGGTGGAAGCCATAAGGCAAGAGTTCGACTCATATTTGCCACTACTGAAAATTTAGAAGAAAGATTCCTACAAACCTTTTTACGCCGAATTCCCATACGCGTGATGTTACCAGGTCTAGATGAACGCGGTGAGAAAGAGAAAAAGCAATTTGTTTATATGTTTTTGATAGAAGAAGCAAAAAAAACAGGAAAATCTATTAGAATCACAAATCGTGCACTTGATACCCTAATTAAACATCATTATCTTGGAAATATTGGTGATTTAAAAAATACTGCCAAATATATTGTGGCATCTTCTTATGTCAAAAAACAGGATGCAAAAGAGGTTTTTATCAGTATACATGACTTGCCAGAAAAAATATTGGAAGAGACGCTTCGCTATACCGATCATAAAATTAAGCAAAACAATGATATTATTATTGATTCCACTTTAGCTTTAGATCAAATAGTTGAAATAGAT
>NZ_JBALNY010000029.1:0-26493 GCF_036962145.1 Bacillus sp. JJ1764
CAAAAAAACTAATCAGTGAATTTGATGTTCGTACACCAAGCGAATATGCCTTGGCAAGAGCATTATCCGGAGGAAATCAGCAAAAAGCCATCATTGGCCGAGAAGTTGATCGTAATCCAGATTTATTAATTGCAGCCCAACCAACCCGCGGCTTAGATGTTGGTGCCATCGAATTCATTCATAAACGTTTAATTGAACAGCGTGATCAGGGAAAAGCAGTTTTGCTTGTATCATTCGAATTGGATGAAGTCATGAATGTCAGTGACCGAATTGCTGTTATTTATGAAGGGAAAATTGTAGCAATTGTTGATCCGAAAGAAACAGATGAGCAGGAACTCGGATTGCTTATGGCTGGATCAAGTAGAAAGGAAGCGGGTGCAAATGTCTAAACGCTTGAAAGGTATTTTAACACCACTAATTGCCGTATTATTAGGGATAATTGTGGGAACCATTATCATGGTGGTCAGCGGATATGATCCTATCGCAGCCTTTACCGCATTATGGAATGGTGCCTTTGGTCAGGTTTATTATTTCGGAGAAGTTGTCCGCCAAGTGACACCATATATATTAGCAGGTTTGGCAGTGGCTTTTGCTTTTCGCGTCGGATTATTCAATATCGGGGTTGAAGGGCAATTTATGGTTGGTTGGTTGGCGTCTGTTTGGGTGGGAGTAGCCTTTGATTTACCGAAGGTCATTCATTTACCATTAGCTATTTTAGCTGCCATGGTAGCAGGTGCACTTTGGGCTTTTATTCCAGGGTTTTTAAAAGCACGTCTTCGCGTTCATGAAGTTATTGTAACTATTATGTTGAATTATGTGGCCTTACATGTAACAAACTATTTGATTAAAAACGTGTTAACTGACCATAAAGATAAAACTGACATGATTAAAGATACAGCAACGTTAAGATCCGGTTGGTTAGAAAGTATTACCGACTATTCAAGACTTCACTGGGGAATCATTATCGCAGTCGCTTGCTGCTTTATCATGTGGTTCCTGCTAGAAAGAACAACCAGAGGTTTTGAATTACGGGCGGTTGGTTTTAATCAAGATGCTGCACATTATGCAGGGATGAATGTTAATAAAAACATCATTTTGTCTATGGTCATTTCCGGTGTGTTCGCTGGTTTAGCAGGCGCGATGGAAGGACTAGGAACATTCGGTTATATCACTACAAAGGGTGGCTTTACTGGGGTTGGATTTGATGGTATTGCTATTGCCTTGTTAGGTGGAAATTCAGCACTTGGTGTATTCTTCTCAGCTATTCTGTTTGGTGCTTTAAAAGTGGGCGCCTTAAACATGCC
Organism: Bacillus sp. JJ1764; assembly: GCF_036962145.1. Classification (NCBI taxonomy): domain Bacteria; kingdom Bacillati; phylum Bacillota; class Bacilli; order Caryophanales; family Bacillaceae; genus Bacillus; species Bacillus sp. JJ1764. The sequence continues at coordinate 1,305 of NZ_JBALNY010000029.1, forward strand.
TCTTGAAGCAGGCGTACCTAATGAACTTGTTGATATTATTATTGCACTAATTGTGTTCTTCGTAGCTTCAAGCTATATCATCAGACTAGTACTTGACAGATTTGGGAAAAAGGAGGTGAAGTAAGTTGAGCTTAATGGACATTTTAATGATCGTTGTTCCTTCCACTTTAGTTTGGGCTGCTCCACTTATCTTCACTGCATTAGGCGGTATTTTCTCAGAACGGTCCGGAGTAGTTAACATCGGACTTGAAGGTTTAATGGTAATAGGTGCTTTCTCATCAATCGTATTTAACTTATCGTTTTATGACACATTTGGAAATGCCACACCGTGGATCGCATTAATTGTAGCGATGGTAGCAGGCGCATTATTCTCCATTTTACATGCTATAGCGGCTATCACATTCCGTGCAGATCATACGGTATCAGGGGTAGCGATTAACCTTCTTGCTGCAGGGCTTTGTTTGTTCTTAGTAAAAGAAATTTACGGAAAAGGCGAAACTGGAATTATCAGTAAAGGATTTAACAAGATTGACATTCCAGTATTGAAGGATATTCCACTACTAGGTAAGATCCTTTTCCAAAACACGTATTGGACATCATTTTTGGCCATTATTGTGGCTATAGTTGCTTGGTATGTTATTTTTAAAACCCCATTTGGACTGCGTCTTCGTTCCGTTGGTGAACATCCAATGGCTGCAGATACAATGGGTATCAATGTAACAAAAATGCGTTATATCGGTGTCATTATTTCAGGCGCTCTTGGTGGAATCGGCGGTGCTATTTATGCACAATCCATTACTAACAACTTCAGTCATGCTACCATCAGCGGACAAGGTTTTATGGCGCTTGCAGCGATGATATTCGGTAAATGGAATCCACTTGGTGCACTCGGAGCCGGTCTATTCTTCGGATTTGCCCAAAGTATCAGTATCATTGGTTCAAGCTTACCTTTCTTAAAAGAAATACCAAGTGTATACTTGTTAATTGCACCGTATGTATTAACAATTCTTGCACTATCCGGATTTATCGGCCGTGCTGATGCACCTAAAGCAGACGGAACGCACTATATCAAAGGAAGTCGTTAAGATTAAAAGGCCCTCACTGAGGGTCTTTTTTTTAAAATTATTTGGAATTATATAATATAAAAAGTAAAATATTAGTTATCAGTATAGGTTTTCGCTCCTGGGAAAAAATATAAAGAAAAATGTTTACATATCATAAGGTAAGACCTTTTTATCATAAGGAGGAAAGTAAATGGATGCCATGTCAGAAAAAGTAATAGAAATGAAGGGATATAAGCTTCACGTCATTGAGACAGATAAATATAAGACTAATTTATTGGTATGGAGAATGAAAGCACCATTATCAAAAGAAGATGTTACATTACGGGCTCTACTTCCACATGTTCTTCAAAGCAGTTCTGCAAAACATCCAACCACGACAGTACTCCGGTCATATTTAGATGAACTATATGGAGCCACACTGTATGTAGATTTGGCAAAAAAAGGTCCATATCATGTAATTAGTTTACTTATTGAAGTACCCAACGAAAAGTTTCTTTCCGATTCAAGTCCATTACTAAAAAAAGGTTTTGAACTGCTTTCAGAAATATTACTGAATCCCAATGTTTCTGCAAATGCTTTTGATAAAGAGACAGTAGAGAAAGAAAAACGGACACAAAAGCAACGAATTCAATCTGTGTTTGATGATAAAATGCGTTATTCCAACTTCAGGCTGATCGAAGAGATGTGTCAGGGAGATCCATATGCTTTACAAGTCAATGGTGAAGCCGATGCCGTTGATTCTATTACCCCTGAAAGTCTTTATGAATATTATCAAAAGGCATTAGAAGGGGATGAAATGGATCTTTATGTAGTAGGTGACGTCAAGGAGGAAGAAGTAAAACAGTTTGCTTCAGAACTTCTTCAATTTGAATCTCGCACCCCTATTAAAGCACCACCGTATGATTGGAAGAAACGTCAGGACGTTAAAGAGGTTAAAGAACAACAAGATATTAAACAAGGTAAGCTTAATATTGGCTATAAGACCAATATAGTTTACGGTGATCCGGATTATTTTGCTCTGCAAGTGTTTAACGGAATCTTTGGGGGATTCTCCCACTCAAAGCTATTTATCAATGTCAGGGAAAAAGCGAGTCTTGCTTATTACGCTGCAAGTCGTCTGGAGAGTCATAAGGGTCTCTTAATGGTAATGTCCGGAATAGATATGAAAAATTACGATAAGGCTGTAGGGATTATCCATGAACAAATGGATGCCATGAAAAATGGCAGCTTTACTGATGAAGAGCTTGATCAAACGAAAGCAGTTATTCAAAATCAAATTTTAGAAACGATTGACACTTCAAGAGGACTACTTGAAATTTTATATCATAATGTTGTGGCCACTTCAGATATAAAACTATCCACTTGGTTAGACGAAATGCAAAAGGTGACTCGGCAAGAAATTATCGATGTTGCAAATAAAATCGAACTTGATACAATTTATTTCCTAACAGGAATGGAGGCGGGCAATTAATGGAAAAAATTACTTTTGACCAGCTTCAAGAGGAACTTTACCACGAAAAAATGATGAATGGGCTTAATGTATATGTACTCCCTAAAAAAGGTTTCAATAAAACATATGCAACTTTTACCACAAAATATGGCTCAGTCGATAATACCTTTATTCCAATAGGAAAAACTGAATATGTAAAAGTGCCTGACGGAATTGCCCACTTCCTTGAGCACAAATTGTTTGAAAAGGAAGATGGCGATGTATTTCAACAGTTTAGTAAGCAGGGGGCATCAGCAAATGCCTTTACCTCCTTTACCAGAACAGCCTATTTATTTTCAAGCACTTCGAATGTTGAAAAAAACCTGGAAACACTAATTGATTTTGTCCAAAGTCCATATTTTTCTGAAAAAACGGTTGAAAAAGAAAAGGGTATAATTGGTCAAGAAATTACCATGTATGATGATAACCCTGACTGGAGACTTTATTTTGGAATCATTCAAAACTTATATAAAAATCATCCTGTAAACATTGATATAGCCGGGACCATTGAATCGATTTCACATATTACGAAGGACTGGTTATATGAGTGTTACAATACCTTCTATCATCCAAGCAATATGCTATTATTCATAGTGGGTCCTATTGACGCGGAAAAAATCATGAATCAAGTAAGGGAAAATCAAGCTAAAAAAGAATATAAGGAAATGCCGGAAATTAAACGAAAATTTGAAGAGGAACCGACAGAAGTAGCAGAGAAAAAACAGGTATTGCACATGAACGTTCAGACTTCTAAGTGTCTTGTTGGGATCAAGGCACTCCACGTGGATCAAACGGGAGAAGAAATGTTAAAAAATGAATTAACGATGAATGTTCTTCTTGATTTACTCTTTGGCAAGAGTTCCGAAAACTTTGACCTGTTATATAATGAAGGATTGATTGATGAAACTTTCTCCTATGACTACACGCAAGAACAAGGCTTTGGGTTCGCCATGATTGGTGGGGATACGAATAATCCTGATCAGTTGACGGAACGACTGAAAAAAATGCTACTGGATGTCAATAGCCAAAATGTTTTTACAGAAGAACAATTAGATCGAGCAAAAAAGAAAAAGATTGGTGCCTTCTTAAGAGCAGTAAACTCTCCAGAATATATAGCTAATCAGTTTACTCGATATGCCTTTAATGATATGAATTTGTTTGATGTTGTTCCTACCCTTGAAAAAATCACTTTAGCTGATGTTAGAAATTTGGCAGGTGAGGTCATCAATGAAGAACGTATAGCTGTATGCCAGGTAGTACCAAAACAAAAATAACTAACAGGAAAGCGTCGCATTGCCGGCGCTTTTCCTACTATATTTTTAACTGAGGAGAAAGAGATGATGAAAGCTTGAAAAAATATATTTTAATCACGGGAGCAAGTGGAGGAATCGGACAAGCAGTCGCCTATTATTTAGCTGAAAAAGGATATCATCTGTATTTGCACTATCATCAAAATGAGTCATCCATAAAGGAATTATTACAAAATCTAATTCAATTTGGCGGTGAGTATATCCCCATCAAAGCTGATTTATCCTTGCAAAATGGCTATCTGCAGATTTGTCCTCAAATATACTCGCTTGATGGCATTGTTTATTGCAGTGGAAATAGTCAGTATGGTCTTCTCATGGACTTAAAATCAGAAGATCTAGAGAAGTTATTAAATCTTCATGTTTACAATCCGTTAATGCTGACAAAAGAAATGCTTCCCAAATTTTTAGGGAAAAAGTCAGGGAATATCGTCATGATTTCATCCATTTGGGGGCAGACTGGTGCGGCCTGTGAAGTTGCCTATTCCACTGTAAAAGGCGCGCAGATTGCTTTTGTTAAAGCATTGAGTAAGGAGTTGGCTTTAAATGGGATCAGAGTTAATGCAATAGCACCTGGCGCTATTGAAACCAAGATGATGGAAGAATTCTCTGATGAGGAATTACAACAGATTCAATTTGAAATTCCCATGGGCAGATTAGGGTTACCGCAAGAAATCGCTAAAGGTGTTTCCTTTTTATTATCGGAAGATTCAAGTTACATAACAGGGCAAATCTTAGCAATTAACGGTGGGTGGTACATATAAAATTCAAAAATATGTACGAATATTTTCCCTGTCTGCATCACAAAATAACCTTGTACCATTATAAAGGAGGTCAAAACGATGTCTGTTTTAGATAACTGGAAGCAATGGCAGGATTTTCTGGGAGATCGTCTCCAACATGCTCAAAACGAAGGAATGAGCGAAGGTGCTATCAATAGTCTTGCTTATCAAATCGGGGGCTATTTAGCTGACAATGTTGATCCTAAAAACGAGCAAGAGCGTGTTCTTTCCGATATGTGGTCAGTTGCTAGCCCAGACGAGCAACAGGCTATTGCGAAAGTAATGGTTAAACTAGTAAAGAGTGAATAGTAAGAGAGGAGGCAACTCCTCTCTTATTTTTGTATATTTTATAGTCTTCTTTTATAATATCCATTATGACGGTTTGTGTTTTTTCTTTCATCTTCCATGAAAATCATATATGATAGGGTTTAGATGGATGCGAATGAAAAAAATGTCGAAACTTCTTTAAGGGGGAAAGCAATGCATGAAAAAAGAATGGTATTTAGAATATGAAATTACAAAAAACCGTCCGGGTTTATTAGGTGATATCTCATCCCTCTTAGGAATGCTTTCTATTAATATTGTAACCATAAATGGTGTGGACGAAGGCAAACGAGGATTGCTCATTAAAGCACAAGATGATAATCAGATAAAAAGGCTTGAGTCAATTTTACATACAATGGACACAATAAAAATAATTAAACTTAGAGAACCAAAATTGAGAGATCGCCTTGCAGTAAGGCATGGAAGATATATTCAAAGAGATGCGGATGATAAAAAAACATTCCGTTTTGTAAGGAACGAACTTGGAGTTTTGGTTGATTTTATGGCAGAATTATTTAAGCAAGAAGGTCATAAACTGATTGGGATTCGTGGAATGCCTCGAGTCGGCAAGACAGAATCTCTTGTAGCAGCCAGTGTCTGTGCTAATAAACGGTGGTTATTCGTGTCATCCACCCTGTTAAAACAAACCATCCGCAATCAGCTCATTGAAGACGAGTACAATGCTAATAATTTATTTATTTTAGATGGAATTGTTTCAACAAGGCGGGCGAATGAGCGCCATTGGCAGCTTGTAAGAGAAATTATGAGGATGCCTGCTGTAAAAGTTATTGAACATCCTGATATTTTTGTGCAAAACTCCGAATATACCCTTGAAGATTTTGATTATATCATTGAGCTAAGAAATCATGCCGATGAGGAAATTACTTACGAGGTCGTTGATCAACACAATATGTTCTCTGGTTCAGATTTCGGAGATTTTGATTTTTAATTATTGGAAGGTGTTAATAGGTGACGGAATTAGGGAATCGATTAAAAGAAGCCCGTTTAAACAAAGGATTAAGTTTCGATGATGTACAAACTATGACAAAAATCCAAAAACGATATTTAATTGGAATTGAAGAAGGCGATTACTCCAGCATGCCCGGGAATTTTTATGTGCGTGCCTTTATAAAGCAATATGCAGAAGCACTTGGTCTAAATCCGGATGAAATTTTTGAAACCTATAAAAATGAGATCCCTGCAGCCCATCATGATGAATTGCCACAAAATTTATCAAGGGTAAATACGCATAAAACCATTTCACAAGGAAACTCAAAAATATTTGATATATTACCAAAAGTAATTATCGTGGTTTTTGTCATTGGTATTGCCAGTATTGTTTATTATTTTGTGTCCAGTCATGCAGGAAGTGACTCAAACGAGCAAGTTAGTAAAGATCATGAACCTGTAAATTATGTAAAGTCTGAAAGTCTTGAAAAAGCAAAATCAACTGATAAAGATAAATCAAAAAATAATAATGATAAAGGCCAAAAGAAAGAAGAAGAAAAAGCTCCAGAGGTCAAAACGGCGGAACAACAGGTATCTGTTGTTCAAAGTAGCGGCCGTAATACCACTTATTCATTAAATAATGCGGACAAATTTGTTATTAAGCTAGTGTCCAGGGGGCAAAGTTGGGTAAGTGTGAAAAATGGAAAAGGCAAATCGTTTTATCAAGGGACCCTTAGAGCAGGTCAGGTTGATAATCAAACCGTGGATCTATCCGGCGAAAGTGAAGCTGTCATGATCATTGGAAATTCAACTGTCACAGATATCTATGTAAATGATCAAAAGTTGGAGTATTCCATTCCGGCAAATCAGCAAGTTCGACAGGATATTACGATCCAATTTGTACCGAAGAGCCAATAGTCATCTGTTGATGGCTATTTTCTCATGTAATTTTGTTTAAAAGGTACTAGATATTGTGCCTTTTGGTTTCTAATAGGAGGACAAACCATGAATTTACCAAATAAAATAACTGTATCTCGAATATTATTGATTCCTTTGTTTTTAATTATTATGTTAGTCCCATTTGAGTGGGGAAATATTCATTTCCTTGGCGCGGATATGCCCATAACCCATTTTGTTGGTGCGTTGATTTTTATTGTTGCTTCTACAACTGACTGGGTTGATGGTCATTTAGCACGAAAATATAACCTGGTGACAAATATGGGGAAATTTCTTGATCCGCTTGCTGATAAACTTTTAGTTTCGGCAGCATTGATCGTTCTTGTCGAGCTTCAGTATGCTCCATCATGGATTGTAATTGTCATTATCAGTAGGGAGTTTGCCGTTACAGGACTGCGTCTTTTACTTGCTGGTGAAGGCGAGGTAGTGGCAGCAAATATGCTAGGTAAAATCAAAACATGGACTCAAATTATTGCTATTTCATCCCTTTTACTACATAACATTATTTTTGTCATGATTCCATTCCGTTTTGATATGCTTGCATTATGGGTTGCATTAATATTTACCATATGGTCTGGCTGGGACTATTTTGCAAAAAACAGCCATATACTAAAAAATTCTAAATAGTTTTTTTTGGGAGTGATCAATGTGAATGCTGAGATTATTGCTGTTGGCTCTGAACTGCTTCTTGGGCAAATTGTAAATACAAACGCCCGATTTTTGTCTCAGCAACTGGCAAACTTGGGAATTGACGTCTATTTTCACACAGTTGTGGGGGATAATTCAAATCGATTAGTATCTGCAATAGAGACAGCGGAGAAACGGGCACAAATCATCATTTTTACCGGTGGCCTCGGGCCAACAAAGGATGATTTGACTAAAGAAACCATAGCCCGTCACCTTGGAAAAAATCTTGTTATCGATCACACGGCATTGACAGCGGTTGTGGACTATTTTAAAAGAGCGAACCGCCCAATGACTGAAAATAACAGAAAACAGGCTCTTATTTTAGAAGGATCACAGGTGCTTCCTAATGATCACGGAATGGCACCTGGCATGGTCATAAAAAAAGACAATCATATCTACATGCTGCTCCCGGGACCTCCTAAAGAAATGGAACCGATGTTTTTGCATTATGGTGCCAAAGCTATTGCAGAGCATGGTGGAAGTCAAAAACAGATTGTGTCTCGTGTACTTCGTTTCTTCGGAATAGGGGAAGCTGCTTTAGAAACAGAAATTATCGATTTAATTGATGCCCAGTCAAACCCAACCATTGCTCCGCTCGCTGGAGATGGGGAAGTAACATTGAGGTTAACTGCAAAGCATGTAGACCACAATGAGGCACAATTCATGCTTGATGTTTTAGAACAGAAAATCAATCATCGAGTAGGTGAATTTTTTTACGGCTATAATGATACGTCTCTTCTTGAAGAACTGACCAAACTGCTAAAAAGACAGCAATTAACTGTAACAGCTGCCGAGAGCTTAACAGGCGGGATGTTCCAACAGGAAATCACCTCAATTTCAGGAGCCAGTTCGGTTTTTAAAGGCGGAGTCGTCTGCTATTCCAATGAAATCAAGCATCAGGTGTTACAAGTCCGTTCTGAAACATTGGATCAGCATGGTGCTGTTAGTGAACAGTGCGCTAAAGAATTGGCAGAAAATGCGGCAAGAATTTTTTCTACTGACATTGGTATTAGCTTTACCGGTGTTGCCGGTCCGGATGAACTCGAGGGAAAACCTGTTGGAACTGTTTATATCGGAATTACCATTGCTGGACGTCCGACAATGGTTCAAAAACTAACACTTGGAGGCTCACGAGAGGCCAATCGGGCTCGCGCCGTAAAATTCGGCTGCTATTATTTACTTAAATATTTGAAGGAATCACAGAGTGCCTAGTAACTCTGTGATTTTTTTATAGAATGAACTGGAACAATAAATGATCTAACTGTCATAGAGTTAAATTTTATTTATATCAGGGAAAATAGAGTTTGTTTATTTGCCCGAAATTCGATGTGTCAATGAAAAATAGGTAGGATAGAGATTTTCCTATCTGCTTGAAAATCAGTAGAAGAACGAAATAGAGTCATATAGAAGAGGTCTACGTTTCCAAAAGTAGGTCCAAGAACTAAAAGCAGTCATGCAGAACCAATTCCTATTTACAAAGTAGTTTTCTGAAGATAAGAGAATAATTACCAATCTTTAAGTAAAAACATAGAGAAATGACAAAAACAGTTAGAAAAAGCCATTTTCTCCTTTAAAACACCTTAGAAAAGGGTCGAATGAATGTTCGTGTTTTTGCTCGACAAATCCTTAAAAAGAGGTTATATTATTAATAGGCATTAATTAATAGATTACAGAAATAAGTAAATTTAATGATAAAAAGGAGGAACTATTTGTGAGTGACCGTAAGGCCGCCTTAGAGATGGCGTTAAAGCAAATAGAAAAACAGTTTGGTAAAGGTTCCATTATGAGAATGGGAGAGCAAACTGAAACAAAAATTTCAACAATACCAAGCGGCTCCCTTGCACTTGACGTAGCACTGGGAGTGGGTGGATACCCTCGCGGAAGAATCATTGAGATATATGGTCCAGAAAGTTCAGGTAAAACCACGGTCGCACTTCACGCCATCGCAGAAGTACAGGCAAAAGGCGGACAAGCAGCATTTATCGATGCTGAGCATGCTATGGATCCAGCATACGCACAAAAATTGGGAGTAAATATTGACGAATTATTACTATCCCAGCCGGATACAGGTGAACAGGCACTTGAAATCGCAGAAGCATTAGTACGAAGCGGAGCAGTTGATATCATCGTAATCGACTCGGTAGCGGCTCTAGTGCCAAAAGCTGAAATAGAAGGTGAAATGGGTGACTCTCACGTTGGCTTACAAGCTCGTCTAATGTCACAGGCACTTCGTAAACTATCAGGAGCAATTAATAAATCTAAAACAATAGCTATTTTCATAAACCAAATTCGTGAAAAGGTTGGTGTCATGTTCGGAAATCCCGAGACGACACCTGGTGGACGTGCTCTAAAATTCTACTCCACCATCCGTCTTGAAGTCCGCCGTGCTGAACAATTAAAGCAAGGAACTGACATAGTTGGTAACAAAACAAAAATTAAGGTTGTCAAAAACAAAGTAGCTCCTCCGTTCCGAACAGCTGAAGTGGATATTATGTACGGTGAAGGAATCTCTAAAGAAGGCGAAATTATCGATATGGGAGCAGAATTGGAAATTGTGCAAAAGAGTGGTGCTTGGTACTCCTATAATGAAGAGCGAGTTGGTCAGGGTCGTGAGAATGCAAAATTATTCTTAAAAGAAAACCCTGAACTTCGTCAGGAGATCCATCAAAAAATCCGCGAGCACTTTGGATTGGATGGAGAAAAAACAGTTGTTGAAACGGAAGATGACGATCAAATAGAATTATTGGATTAATCCTATAAAAAAATAGCAGGACTCCATGAGGGTCTTGCTGTTTTTATAACGATTTGAATATTGCTTATAAAATTTACATACTTACCACCTATTATTTTAGAAAAAGATTCGAAATAATCCAAAGCCAATTTTTCTAAACCTTGACAATAAATTGCCCCACCTTTACAATTAATATGTATATTTTACATTTTTGGAAATATTACATTGCTAAAAAGCCTTAGTGCTTGCTGTATGTTGAGTCTAAACAATGTACATGCCGACACTTAAAAAAACGAAACAAAAGTTCATAGCAAGAGGAGGTGTAACGATGGACCCAATTACGATCATCTCCATTTTGCTTGGCCTTATCGTCGGTGCCGTTGTTGGCTATTTTATTCGTAGATCCATTGCTGAAGCAAAAATAGCAGGTGCAAAGAATGCTGCGGAGCAGATTCTCGAAGATGCTAAACGTGATGCTGATTCATTAAAAAAGGAAGCCCTGTTAGAGGCAAAGGATGAAATTCACAAGCTTCGTACTGAAGCAGAACGTGAGGTTCGTGAGCGAAGAAATGAACTGCAAAAACAAGAAAACCGTTTACTGCAAAGAGAAGAGAATTTAGATCGAAAAGATGAAACGTTAAATAAACGTGAAATTCTTTTAGAAAAGAAAGAAGATTCTCTAAACCAAAGACAACAGCATATTGAAGAGATGGAAAGCAAAGTGGACGAGTTGGTACGTACACAACAAACTGAACTCGAGCGAATTTCGAGCTTAACGCGTGAGGAAGCTAAAACGATTATTCTCGATCGTGTGGAGCAAGAACTTTCTTATGAATCAGCGATGATGATTAAGGAAAGTGAAAATCGCGCTAAAGAGGAAGCAGACAAAAAAGCGAAAGAAATTCTATCGCTGGCAATCCAACGTTGCGCTGCTGACCATGTTGCGGAAACTACAGTTTCTGTAGTCAACCTTCCGAATGATGAAATGAAAGGCCGTATTATCGGTCGTGAAGGACGTAATATTCGTACGCTTGAAACATTAACGGGAATTGATTTGATTATCGACGATACCCCAGAAGCTGTTATTTTATCAGGTTTTGACCCAATTCGTAGGGAAACCGCCCGCTTGGCACTTGAAAAGCTTGTCCAAGATGGCAGAATTCACCCTGCTCGAATTGAGGAAATGGTCGAAAAATCACGCCGTGAAGTGGATGAGTACATTCGTGAAGTTGGGGAGCAAACAACCTTTGAAGTTGGAGTCCATGGACTTCACCCGGATCTTATTAAGATTCTTGGTCGTTTGAAATTCCGTACCAGCTATGGTCAAAATGTATTAAAGCATTCGATGGAGGTTGCACAGCTTTCCGGTTTATTAGCTGCAGAGCTTGGTCAAGATGAAACGTTAGCTAGAAGAGCAGGATTACTGCATGATATTGGTAAAGCGATTGACCATGAAGTGGAAGGGAGCCATGTTGAAATTGGAGTAGAACTTGCTACTAAGTACAAGGAACATCCAGTTGTCATCAATAGCATTGCCTCACACCATGGTGATACAGAACCAACATCAATTATTGCCGTACTTGTTGCTGCTGCAGATGCTCTATCAGCTGCCAGACCTGGTGCACGCAGTGAAACACTTGAAAATTATATCCGTCGTCTTGAAAAGCTCGAAGAAATCTCAGAATCCTATGAGGGTGTTGAGAAATCATTTGCTATTCAAGCAGGGCGTGAAGTGCGTATCATTGTAAGACCAGATACGATTGATGATTTAGCTGCACATCGGTTGGCTCGAGATATCCGGAAGCGTATCGAAGAAGAGCTGGATTATCCAGGACATATTAAAGTGACAGTAATCCGAGAAACTCGGGCTGTAGAATATGCAAAGTAAAGCGGTGCACTTGCACCGCTTTATTTTTTGCGACCACTTTAATATATGTTACAATTTAAAAACAAATTCTTATAAAAGAAAGGGCAATACGAAATATGAATCTTCTTTTTATCGGTGATGTAGTAGGATCCCCGGGCAGAGATATGGTAAAAGAATATTTGCCAAAATTAAAGGAAAAGTACCGTCCGCAGTTAACCATTATAAACGGAGAGAATGCTGCAGGCGGAAAAGGAATAACTGAAAAAATATACCGTCAATTTTTGGAATGGGGTGCCCAAGCAGTAACATTAGGAAATCATGCCTGGGACAACAGGGAAATTTTTGAATTCATTGATCAGGCTAAATATTTAGTGCGGCCTGCCAATTTTCCAAGGAATACTCCAGGAGAAGGCATTATTTTTCTAAAAATCAATCAATATGAAGTCGCCATTATTAATCTTCAAGGACGTACATTTATGAATCCGATAGATGACCCGTTTCAAAAGGCCGATGAGCTAGTGGAGAAGGCAAGAAAAAGAACTCCATTCATATTTGTTGATTTTCATGCTGAAGTTACTAGTGAAAAGCAAGCAATGGGCTGGTATCTGGACGGAAAAGTATCTGCTGTTGTTGGCACACATACACACGTACAAACGGCGGATCATCGTATTTTACCTGGTGGAACTGCCTATTTAACGGATGTAGGTATGACAGGACCGTACGATGGAATTCTCGGAGTGGAAAAAGAAGCGGTTTTAAAACGGTTCTTAACTAGCTTGCCTGTCCGTTTTGAGGTACCTAAAGAAGGTAGAAATCAATTAAGTGCAGTCCTAATTGATTTAGACGCTAAATCAGGACACGCCAAAAAGATTCAACCTATTCTCATTAATGATGATCATCCATTTTTTTCGTAAGAACAGGAGAATTTACCCTGTTCTTATTTTTTTTGCGTGAATTCTTCAGCCTTTTTTGTCCAAGCCGGAATATGTCATACTTTACATGAATATAGTAGCAGTGGAATGTTATATACCTGATTTGTTCATGAAACTGCTCATGCGGAATCGGGATTTTACAAGGAGGAGCTAGGAATGGAAATATTAAAAGTTTCAGCAAAATCTAATCCTAATTCTGTAGCTGGTGCACTTGCCGGAGTTCTGCGTGAAAGAGGAGCTGCAGAAATACAGGCAATTGGTGCAGGTGCATTGAATCAAGCCGTAAAGGCAGTAGCCATTGCTCGAGGATTTGTAGCACCTAGCGGAGTGGATTTGATTTGTGTCCCAGCATTTACAGATATACTGATTGATGGAGAAGAGCGTACAGCAATAAAGTTAATTGTTGAGCCGAGATAAAATCATCAAATAACTGGGGGTAAAAAACGTTCTTACCATGTAAGTCATGGGCGGGGGATAAAAAAGGTCACCTGAAAATGAAAAATATGAAACTTATTGCCTGGTTGTGTCAAACAAGCAGGTATTTTTGTGTTTACTGATTCATATTTAAGAGTGTAAGTCCATGAAAATATTATTTTGGAATAAAGGAAGTTTATATAATATCGATTCTAACTGTACTATAATAGTTGAACAAAATGAGCAAATATACTGTTCTGTCCCGTTTTTTTTTAGTGTTTTCAAAGATTCAAAGGCATTAATTTAAAATAATAAAAAAATATTCATATTTTAGACAATATTTGAGTGTAAAGGGTTGCAATTTTCGGTTCATAGGTCTAGAATTGTAAGCGTTTAGTACAATCCTTGTTTCTATCTAGTGGCAATTTTACTCTTTTTATGAATAAGCTAATTTCTAGTGGATTACTCGGAAAAGTGCTACACTAATACATGATCCAACCAATATATTTTTTACATATCCAAAGGGGTGTAAGACATGATCAATCAACTTTCGTGGAAAGTTGGCGGACAACAAGGGGAAGGTATTGAAAGTACTGGGGAAATCTTTGCAATTGCATTGAATCGCCTGGGCTATTACTTGTATGGCTATCGTCACTTTTCATCTCGTATTAAGGGCGGTCATACAAACAACAAAATCAGGGTAAGTACGACTGAAATTCGCTCTATTTCTGATGATCTTGATATCCTGGTAGCTTTTGATCAAGAAACTATCGATTTAAACTACAAAGAGCTTCATAGCAAAGGAATTATCCTTGCTGATGCAAAATTCAATCCTAAAAAACCTGAAGACACCGAAGCATCATTATTTGCCGTACCATTTACTGAAATTGCAACTGAGCTTGGTACTTCGTTAATGAAAAACATGGTTGCGATTGGTGCAACTGCTGCTGTACTTGATTTGGATATTCACGTTTTTGAAGAAGTGGTACGTGAAATATTTGGTAAAAAAGGCGATCAAGTTGTAGCTAAAAACATGGACGCAATCAAAGCTGGTTTTGAAAATCTTAAATCCAATCTAGGTTCTGACATTCAACCAATGCATTTGGAAAAAGCGGATGGTAAAAAGCGGATGTTTATGATTGGTAATGATGCAATTGCATTAGGTGCCATTGCAGGAGGCTGTCGCTTTATGGCTGCTTACCCTATCACACCAGCGTCTGAAATTATGGAATATTTAATTAAAAAATTACCTGCTCTTGGCGGTACTGTTATCCAAACAGAAGATGAAATTGCAGCTGCAACTATGGCGATTGGCGCCAACTATGCAGGTGTTCGTACCATTACAGCATCCGCTGGACCAGGCTTATCCTTAAAAATGGAGGCAATCGGTCTTTCCGGAATGACTGAAACTCCACTTGTTATTGTTGATACCCAACGTGGTGGTCCTTCTACAGGATTACCAACAAAACAGGAACAATCTGATTTAATGGCAATGATTTATGGTACACATGGTGAAATTCCAAAGATCGTCATGGCACCAAGTACTGTTGAAGAAGCTTTCTATGATACGGCAGAAGCATTTAACTTGGCTGAAGAATATCAGTGTCCAGTTATTGTAATATCTGACTTACAATTATCATTAGGAAAACAAACGGTTGAACCACTAGATTCAAGTAAAGTTGAAATCAGACGTGGGAAATTAATCACTGGTGAAATTCCTGCAAGTGATGATAAAAATGCATACTTTAAACGCTACGAAGTAACAGAGGATGGCATTTCACCACGGGTTATTCCAGGTATGAAAAACGGTATCCACCATGTAACAGGTGTAGAACACGCTGAGACAGGTAAACCATCTGAATCTGCTGCTAATAGGCTTGCACAAATGGATAAGCGTATGAGAAAGCTTGATAATATTAAGTTTGACACTCCAGTTTACAAAAATGCAAAGCATGAAGAAGCAGATGTATTATTCGTCGGCTTTAACTCTACACGTGGTGTAATTGAAGAAGCGATGACTCGTTTAGAGAAGGACGGAATCAAAGTGAACCATGCTCACATTCGCTTAATTCATCCATTCCCAACAGATGAAGTTCTTCCACTTGTTGAATCTGCTAAGAAAGTAGTAGTAGTGGAAAACAATGCGACTGGCCAGTTAACAAACATTTTGAAAATGAACGTTGGACACGCTAATAAAATCTATAAACATCTTAAATATGATGGTAATCCTTTCTTGCCACATGAAGTTTATACAAAATGTAAGGAGTTGTTCTAAATGGCCACTTTTAAAGATTTCCGCAATGATGTTAAACCGAACTGGTGCCCTGGCTGTGGCGACTTCTCTGTACAAGCGGCAATTCAACGTGCTGCTGCAAATGCTGGCTTAGAACCAGAAAATTTGGCTGTTATTTCTGGTATTGGATGTTCCGGACGTATCTCTGGTTATATTAACTCATATGGTTTCCATGGAATTCATGGCCGTTCACTTCCGATTGCTCAAGGTGTTAAGATGGCAAATCGTGATTTAACAGTTATTGCTTCTGGTGGTGACGGTGACGGTTTTGCGATTGGTATGGGTCATACTGTACATGCTATTCGCCGCAATATTGATATCACATATATCGTAATGGATAACCAAATTTATGGTCTAACAAAGGGACAAACTTCTCCACGTTCTGCAGCAGGCTTTAAGACAAAATCAACTCCTGCAGGATCAATTGAACAAGCGATTTCTCCAATGGAATTAGCTTTAACAACTGGAGCTACCTTTGTTGCTCAAAGTTTTTCAACTGATTTAAAAGATTTAACTGCTTTAATTGAGGCAGGAATTAGGCATAAAGGATTTTCTTTAATCAACGTATTCAGCCCATGTGTAACGTACAATAAGGTAAATACCTACGATTGGTTTAAAGAGAACCTTACGAAATTAAGTGAAATAGAAGGCTACAATCCACATAGCCGTGAAATGGCAATGAACACGTTAATGAAGCATAACGGTTTAGTTACAGGTTTGATTTATCAGAATACTGAACAAAAATCATACCAAGAATTAGTACATGGATATGCAGAAGCACCACTTACACAAGCGGAGCTTAACCTTGATCAAAACTACTTTGATAAATTAGTAGCCGAATTTATGTAATAAATTAGTAAAATCCCGGGTATCCCCCGGGATTTTTTACGCACTTTGAGCAGCCTTGATTTTCTATTGTTTTCAAACATGTAAACCTTTATACTATTATAATGTGCAGATAAATCCAAATTTATTGAGCTATTGAAGTTAAGTTTTAAAAAAACTTTCATAGTCAAAAAGAAGAAAGGGGAATTCTTGTACATGAATGAAAAACAACGTTTAGAAGGACAACAAGTAGTCACTGATAATTCTTCGGACAAAAAATCCGCCAAGGATTACAGTAAGTATTTCGAACAAGTGATTACCGCACCATCTTTAAAAGATGCTAAAAAACGCGGTAAGGAAGAAGTGCAATATCATCACGATTTTTCAATCCCTGAAGAATTCCGTGGTATGGGTAATGGGCGGAAGTTTTATATCCGTACCTATGGCTGCCAAATGAATGAACATGATACTGAGGTAATGGCAGGAATTTTTCTAGCCCTTGGTTATGAGCCAACCGACAGTACAGAAGATGCAAACGTGATTTTGCTGAATACTTGCGCCATTCGCGAAAACGCTGAAAATAAAGTGTTTGGAGAACTTGGGCATTTAAAAGCTTTAAAAATGGAGAAACCAGATTTACTTCTAGGTGTCTGTGGTTGTATGTCTCAAGAGGAATCAGTGGTAAACAAGATTTTGAAAACGTATCATCATGTTGATATGATCTTTGGAACCCATAATATCCATCGTTTACCTCATATTTTAAACGAGGCATATATGTCAAAAGAAATGGTGGTAGAGGTTTGGTCCAAAGAAGGTGACGTTATTGAGAACCTTCCTAAGGAACGCCGTGGAAATATTAAAGCATGGGTAAATATTATGTACGGCTGTGATAAATTTTGCACCTACTGTATTGTTCCATTTACCCGCGGAAAAGAACGCAGTCGACGTCCAGAAGAAATTATTCAGGAAGTACGACACTTGGCAGCCCAGGGATACCAAGAGGTTACATTACTTGGTCAAAACGTAAATGCGTACGGAAAAGATTTCGAGGACATCCAATATGGTTTAGGTGACTTAATGGATGAATTACGTAAAATTGATATCCCTCGGATTCGTTTTACTACCAGCCATCCTCGTGATTTCGATGATCATTTAATTGAAGTGCTTGCAAATGGTGGAAACTTAATGAATCACATTCATCTGCCAGTGCAATCCGGTTCAACAGACGTTTTAAAGATTATGGCGAGAAAATATACAAGAGAGCAATATTTGGAATTGGCTAAGAAAATTAAAGCTGCTATTCCTGATGTTGCCTTAACCACAGATATCATTGTTGGATATCCAAATGAAACAGATGAGCAATTTGAAGAAACTTTGTCCCTGTATCGTGAAGTTGGCTATGAATCAGCTTACACCTTCATTTATTCGCCAAGGGAAGGTACACCTGCTGCGAAAATGGAAGACAATGTACCGATGAAAGTGAAAAAGGAACGTCTTCAGCGCTTAAATGATGTTGTGAATGAACTTTCTGCCAAAGCCCTGAAAAAATATGAAGGTCAGGTTGTTGAGGTCCTTGTTGAAGGGGAAAGCAAGAACAATTCCGAAGTGTTGGCTGGTTATACGTCTAAAAGTAAGCTAGTAAATTTTGTTGGACCAAAATCAGCGATAGGTAAAATTGTTAGAGTAAAGATTAAAGAGGCAAAAACATGGTCGTTAAACGGAGAAATGGTGGAAGAACTTGAAACAGCAGAGGTGAACTAAAGTGGCGAAATATACGAAAGACGATATCGTTGCTCGCGCAGCTGAGTTAGCACGCATGATAGCGGAAACAGAAGAAGTGGATTTTTTTAAACGTGCAGAGGCACATATTCATGAAAATCCAAAGGTGAAAACGTTAATTGCTGATATTAAGGGATTGCAAAAACAAGCTGTTAATCTTCAACATTATGGTAAGCCGGAAGCATTAAAAAAGGTGGAAGAGAAAATGGCTTCCCTTGAACAGGAATTGGATGAAATACCAGTTGTTCAAGAGTTTAAGCAATCACAAGTAGACGTGAATGATCTTCTTCAACTGATTGCTTCAACTATTTCTAATACTGTTACGGATGAAATTATCACTTCCACTGGCGGAGATGTGTTACTAGGAGAAACAGGTGCCAGTTTAAAACATGGCGGCGGATCTTGCGAAGGGCACGACGATTGCGATCACGATCATTAACATGGTAACCAGGCTTTAAGATAAGCCTGGTTTTTTATTGTTTTCATGCTTTGAAATTCCATTCCCAGAACGCACACACCCCAGTTTCCCGCATAGTATGAATCATGACTAAACTTTTAACCAGTATTTGCAAAATTATATATCACACTAGTTTAGACAATCGCATAGGATGAAATGAAACTGAATGAGGAGGGTTCGCGCGAAATGGGAGAATATAGAGAGATAATTACGAAGGCCGTCGTCGCAAAAGGACGTAAATTCACCCAGTCCAATCATACGATTAGCCCGGCACATAATCCAACAAGTATCCTTGGATGTTGGATTATCAACCATAAATACAACGCGAAAAAAGTTGGTAAAACCGTAGAGATTCACGGATCGTATGACATTAACGTTTGGTATTCCTTCAACGATAACACCAAAACGGAGGTAGTGACGGAGCGGGTTCAATATACAGATGTCATCAAATTAAAGTATCGTGACCACGACTGCCTGGATGATAATGAAATCGTTGCACGTGTATTGCAACAGCCAAATTGCACAGAAGCTGTTATTTCCCCAAATGGCAATCGCATTATTGTTCATGTCGAAAGAGAATTCCTTGTGGAAGTAATTGGTGAAACGAAGGTTTGTGTTAGGATTAACCCAGAAGGCTGCAAGGAAGATGACGATGAATGGTGCATGGATGTGGACGACGAAGAATTCGAAGAGCTAAATCCCGATTTCTTAGTCGGTGGCGAAGAAGAATAACCATAACTAGGAGGTTTCTACTTCCTAGTTTTTTCTTTTTGGTAAGGCTATTTGATGAAAAAGGTTACAACTTTAGTCTGACAAATATGTGAATTGACTCCATTATAATGAAGAAAAAAGGGGGAATTCATAATGAAAATTTTCCAATTAACATTAAATTGTTTTCATTTAGAAGAAATGAAAAGGTTTTACACCGATGTACTGGAAATGCATCTTTTGAACGAATCAGTTGACTATTTTTCCGTTATGGCAGGTACTACAAAACTAATATTTGAACGGGATTTGAGTCAACCATTTTATCATATTTGTTTTCGCACAAATGATACTTACTTTGATTATATTTGTGAAAGACTCTCAAGTGTTAATTGTTTATTGTCAGATGAAGAAGGGAATTTTAGTATGTTTTGGGAAGGAAAGCAGGCATATTTCACGGATCCAGATGGAAATATTCTAGAAGTGCTAGAAAGACCTTTTCTTTGGGGGAATGAGAATACAACTGGCTGGTTTGATGTCGGTGAAATAGGGATGCCAGTCTATTCGATTCACGAGATTCAACAGGATCTCAATTCAACTATTGAATCCACATTTCAAACTGAGAGTGATTCGTTCTCCTTTTATGGTGATCAAGAAGGAGTATTTGTGATGGTAAAAGAAGGGCGCCACTGGTATCCCACAAAACGCCCAGCAACCATACATCCGATTAAAGCTGTTATTTCAGGGGACCATGAAATGCAATTTAGTCATCCGGTATATCCTTATGAATGGACCGTAAAAAAAGAGTGGAAGGGATCTGTTCCCGCTGTACAATTTCGTGTAGCTCGTCCGACCAATCAAATAGAGAAAATAACAGAATTTTATCAACAGGGACTGGGGTTAAGAAAAATTGGAGAATTTCATGGTCATGAGGGTTATGATGGAGTCATGTTCGGGGCACCGGAATTCCCTTATCATTTGGAATTCACCCAATCTAAAGAGTACATGGAATTACCTAAACCAACCAAAGAGCATTTACTTGTCTTTTATATACCTAATATATTTGAATTGAAAAAAATAGCTATGAGACTTGCGGAAATGGGATTTCATAAAGTAAAGCCTGAGAATCCATACTGGGGAAGAGGTGGTGTTACGATTGAGGACCCAGATGGTTGGAGAGTGGTTTTAATGAATTCAACAGGTATCTAAAAAAGGTGAATGATTAATTGAAAAAGTCCGTAAGCTATTTCTAGGAGGTGAAGAAACATGGAGCCTAAACAGCCTGGAAATAAAAGCTTACCAGATTTTGATCAGTTAAACGACCGATTGATTGCTGAAAGTTCATCCCAGCCAAAGCTTGTAATAAGAACGAATCTAGATCCAAAAGATGTCACTGAAAATAATCCGTACTATCATAGTGATGAGGTAAAAAATCCAAAAGAATTTAAAGATTACTTTGAAGAATAGCAAAGGCCAGGAATGAGTTTACCTGGCTTTTTTCCATTCTGTTTTTAAAAGGGATAGGATGTATGTGTCTTGCGGCTCCCCATTTTGAAAGATATAACTGCGAAGTAAACCCTCATTGTTAAACCCCAGTTTTCTTAATAAGGTTAAGGATGGTTCATTTTCCGGTAAAACGACAGCGCCAATCCGGAACAAATCAAGCTGATCAAAACTATATTTCAATACACTCGTAATGGCCTCAGAGGTATATCCTTTACGCCAATATGCCGGGTGGAGTTCATAGCCGATCTCCGCACGTTTATTTTTTAGCTGCAATCCGTTAAGCCCTAAAGTACCAATGATTCTTTGTGATTCCTTTAATTTGATTCCCCAGCGAATCCCACGTTTTTCTACAAAATTTTTTCTAAATAATTCAATTAGACTCGCTGCTTCGGCAGGAATAGTAAAACGATCCGTACCGTAGAATTTGATTACCTCCTCCATGGAAAAAATCTCAAAAACACAATCGACATGATGATGGGTTAATTCGATTAATTTCAAACGTTCTGTCTCTAAAATGGGAAATTTCACAGTTACACCTTCCTTTGGGAAAATCTCCAATGGTAATTTAAGTGTAATGTCATTACTTCTAAAAATAAAGGGGTATCCCAATGATTATCACTACTTTTAGATNNATCTAAAGGAGTGGAGCCACATGCATTTTCCGTTCTATATTTTTGGCATCCATCCCCATCTCTTATTTGAAAGCCTTTCGTATTTTATCGGATTTCGGGTCTATTTATATACCCGAAATCAGGAAAGAATTCCAATGGATAAGGCCTTGTGGGTAATAGTTGGGGCTACTCTTGGGGCTGCTTTTGGTTCAAAGCTTTTATATTTGTTGGAGGATCCGAAAAGGACTTTTGATAATCTGCACAATTTCGTCTATTTGATTGAAGGAAAAACCATAGTTGGAGGTTTATTAGGTGGATTAATTGGAGTAGAACTTGCGAAAAAGTGCATTGGATGGACCCGGTCTACTGGGGATGATTTCGTTCTGCCATTAACTGTTGGAATGATGATCGGCAGGATTGGCTGCTTTTTAACGGGTTTAAGCGATCATACCTATGGAGTGGAGACCACGTGGCTGACCGGAATAGATTTTGGTGATGGGATCAAACGTCATCCAACCCAACTTTATGAAATGGTCTTCTTGGGCGTGCTGGCTTTTAATATCTATTTGGTAAAAAAAAGCAAGGTAGGCTGGGAAGGGTTGCAATTTCAATTATTCATGTCGGGATATCTTCTTTTTCGGCTCCTAATCGATTTTATTAAACCAACACCTCATCCCTATTTAGGTTTCAATAATATTCAACTTGCCAGTTTAATAGGAATTGGCTACTATGTTTGGCTGATTATGAAAAAACATTCTGCAAAAAGGAGAGGAATCCATGCCTAATCGACCGTATTTATTTTATGAATTAACAAACAGTATTTGTTCAACTTGTTTGAGAAAAGTGGAAGCAAAGGTCATTATTGAAAATGAAAAGGTCTATCTCGTAAAGAATTGTCTGAAGCATGGGAGGGAAAAGGTATTGATATCAACCGATGTTGACTATTATAAGTGGTGTCGTGAATTTATTAAGCCATCGGAGATGCCGTATCGCTGGAACACCCCAATTAAGTATGGGTGCCCATATGATTGCGGTCTTTGTCCCGATCATGAGCAACACAGTTGTTTAACTCTACTTGAGATTACCGAAAGATGCAATTTGAAATGTCCAATATGCTATGCAGAGTCCTCTCCACAAAAAGGGAGCTTCCGAAGTTTGGAGAAAATTGAATACATGTTAGATAATATTATTAAAAATGAACGGCAAGCGGATATTGTCCAGATTAGCGGCGGCGAGCCGACGATTCATCCCCAATTCTTTGACATTCTTGATTTAGCAAAAACACGGCCTATTCGACATATCATGGTGAATACCAATGGTCTTCGAATAGCGAATGATAAGGAATTTGTAAAGAGGCTTGCTGATTATTCACCTGGATTTGAAATTTACCTTCAATTTGACAGTTTCGAAGAGGAAGCATTGAAAGAGCTAAGGGGAGTAGATTTAAGAGAAGTAAGACAAAAAGCAATCGAAAATTTGAATGAATATAATATCTCCACAACATTGGTTGTAACGTTAAAAAAAGGGTTAAACGATCATGAAGTCGGTAAAATTATTCAATACGGCCTAAGCCAGAATTGTGTTCGGGGTGTAACTTTCCAACCTATTCAGGCGGCTGGAAGATTAGAAGAATTTGATCCTGCTGTAAATCGGTTAACTTTAAGTGAAGTTAGGCAGATGATCATTGATCAATCGAACGTATTTAACTCCAAGGATATTATACCAGTCCCGTGCCATCCAGACTGCCTTGCAATGGGGTATGCTTTAAAATTGAATGGGGAGGTTACCCCTCTAACTGGATTAATTGATCCTAATATCTTACTTGAAGGTGAGCGTAACACCATCGTTTTTGAACAAGATGATAGTATAAAGAATATGATTTTTAAATTATTTTCATTAAATCATTCGCCGGCGTCATCAGCGTTGTCGTTAAAAGATCTGCTATGCTGTTTGCCGAAGGTCTCACTTCCGGGACAAATTGGCTATGATAATGTTTTTCGAGTCATCATCATGCAATTTTTAGATGCTTATAATTTTGATGTCCGTTCAGTGAAAAAATCTTGTGTTCATATTGCTCATCCCGATGGAAGAATTATTCCGTTTGATACGTATAATTTATTTTATCGGGATGATAAAGAAGAGGAGCTTTTAAAAATTCGTGCGGAGCTAGAGGGAAGGACGTTCATCAATGCCGAATAAATTATGGGAGTGAGGCATTTGAGCAAGAATCATGGAAATAAAGAATCGCTAAAAGATCTTTGGCTTGGGATTGGAATTTCGTTAGGAATCTATCTATTGGGAGTACTAACTTTGTTTATTGGGGGAGCATTCTTTTTTCCGTATTTGTGTATAGCTGCCATGGCATTAATAATCATTCCAATCGTCAGCTTTGTTAAGGGAAGAACAAGGCTTGGGCAGGGAGCATTAATTGGGCTTGGGTTAAATATTTTATTATTCACAGCTTGTTTTGGAATCATTATTTCCGGTTTTGGCGGATGAAATAAAACAAGTTAATTTGAAGCAGACTCCGCATACGTAAATGTAAGGAGTCTTTTTTTCGAAAAAAATAACTGAGTTCAGTCCTACTAGTTCGCTGTCAAATAAGAAGTGTATATGGACCTAATGATCTTCTTTTTCCTAATGAATCAAGTCAAAGACAAAATGGTATAAAGCCCGGTCAGTATCATAATTTTTAAAGAGAAGATTAAGATGGCTAGGAGGGAAAGAATATGGATGACCGTCAATTTCGCACTGCGATGGGAAAATTTGCGACTGGAGTCACTGTAGTAGCAACTGAGGTAGAAGGAAAAATACACGGGATGACAGCAAATGCCTTTATGTCGGTTTCACTAAATCCAAAATTGGTGGTAGTTTCAGTTTCGGAAAAGGCGCATATGCTGGGAAAATTAAAACAAAGCCACCATTTCTCCATCAATATTTTGGCAGACAACCAGCAGGAGATATCCATGATTTTTGCCGGACAGGTGAAAGACAATCGTGAAGTGGTTTTTGATCGTTTGGGGGAGGTGCCAGTTTTACCGGGGGCAATTGCTCAAATTGCCTGTGAAACGACAGCAACACATGTCGAAGGGGATCATACACTATTTATTGGAAAAGTTACTGGCTTGCACGTGGAGGACTTAGAACCGCTGATATATTTTAGCGGAAAATATCGCTCACTAACAAAAGACTCAAATTAAAATAATGGGTGTTATGGAGGAATAATGAAGAAGGTGCCTGGTTGGCATCTTTTTCATTTGGATTACATTTGTATCAGGATCGTTGACTGTTGAAGTCTAGATTACAATCAAATTCAACTTATTCTATGTTTTCTTGAATCCTTTTTGGCATTAGCCAAAATCTACTAAACACAGTTAATTATTTATATCTTCTGAAAATTTTAGTATTATTAAGTATAATATAAATTTTTGGAGAAGGTGTAGAAGAAATGGTTTTACAGCTAGAAGGTGTGAGTTTAAAGCGTGATGGAAAGTGGATTCTGCAAAATGTA
>NZ_JBALNY010000029.1:26508-41542 GCF_036962145.1 Bacillus sp. JJ1764
AATTTGTTGAATGCATTTTATTTCCCTACTAAGGGGAATATTTCTGTTTTAGGAATGGAATTTGGTAAAACCTATCTGGGGGAAAAGCTGCGTAAACAAATTGGATTTGTTTCAAGTTCTATACAAGAAAAATTATATTCAAGTGACCCTGCTTTTGAAGTCGTTTTAAGCGGGGCATTTGCTTCGATTGGACTTTATGAAACCCCCACAGATGAGATGCGACAAAAAGCGGTTGGCCTTCTTCAGGACCTTGGGTGTATAGAGTATGCGGACCGAAGCTATGAGACCTTGTCTCAGGGTGAAAAGCAGCGGATTCAAATTGCAAGGGCCTTAATGGCTGATCCAAACATTCTTATTTTGGATGAACCCACTAATGGGCTGGATTTCATAGCTCGAGAACACCTGATGGATTCGATTGAGAAAATTGCAAAGAAACCAGAGGCAGCTACGATTATTTATGTAACCCATCATGTTGAAGAAATTTTGCCTATTTTTAATAAGACCTTATTGCTAAAAAAAGGACAAGTT
The DNA here is from genome assembly GCF_036962145.1 of Bacillus sp. JJ1764. Classification (NCBI taxonomy): domain Bacteria; kingdom Bacillati; phylum Bacillota; class Bacilli; order Caryophanales; family Bacillaceae; genus Bacillus; species Bacillus sp. JJ1764. The sequence goes on from NZ_JBALNY010000029.1 coordinate 27,037, forward strand.
TTTGCAGCCGGGGAGACGACAGACATGTTATCAAATGAAAGGTTGAGCGATTTTTTTGAAGCCCCTGTCCAAGTGTCATGGCAAAACCAAAGGCCATTGCTTTCTAAATTGCAAATGAACTAGTTTTGAATAAAACCAGGTCAGTTCAAGACTAACCTGGTTTCTCAATCATCTATCTCCAAAAATTCCTTCACTCGCGCAACATAAGGTTCTTTTACAAATGAATTGTACAAACTACCGGATAACCGTACAGGGTCACCAAAGAAATAACGTTCATATTGTGTTTGTCGCGTTCCGAATGAACTCATCGTGAGTTCCCATGCCAGTCGAAAAATTTTTACACGATCCACTGCATTACAACAGGCTCCTTGTAAGTATTGGTCAAGATCACCCCTGATTTCTGAATTGAAATCTTCTTCCGTTGGCAACGTAATGATACCGCTGGCCCCAATAATTTGAATGATTTCACAAAACCTTGGGTATATTTTGGGGAAAATATTACTAGCAACCTGGAGAGGCAATAGATTTGGCCGCATAAATCCCGAATCATCCAACGCTGCTTCATTCTCTGCTTTTTGTAATAGTGCTTTCATCGTTTCAAGTCCCATAACGATTTCGGATAATTTATTCTTTATGTGCAAGTATTCTCCTATATTGATTGCGTTCACAAGAAGCTCTGCTAGGCCTAATATAAATTCCGTTTTGACAATTTGTCTGGTGATGACTTGATGAAAGGCATTAGAATGAAAAGAGCTTTGCAGGATAAAGGTATTGGCAACTTCAATATTATCGTAAAAAAATACCCTCTCCCATGGTACTAGTACATAGTCAAAGACCAATAAAGTATCCATTTCTTCAAACCGTGAACTTAAGGGGAAATTAAAGGTCGATTCTCCCCCAACAAAAGATTGGCGGCAAATAAATTTCAATCCTTCTGTATCTGAAGGAATAGAAAATGCATAAGCAGAATCAAGGTCATATACTCCACCAGCAGAATAAACCAGCACTTCATCTGTTAAACCGCCTTGGGTTGCTAAAAGGCGAGCCCCTTTAATAATGATTCCCTGATCATTTTTTTCCACTACTTTTGCAGAAATCGGTTCTTTTGAGTTTACCCACATCAACTGGGAACGATTGACCTGAGGAGTAATAAATGTATGAGTAAAAGATAAATCATCTTTCATCGCCCTCTGATAAAGTGCCGTAATATTTTTGGGGAAGCAGTTTTCTTTACTATTTAAATAAGAAGCAGAAGAGGCAAACGCCATTACTACTGTATTCATATAATCAGGACTTCTTCCCATCATCCCGTTTGTATTCTTAGCCCAAATCTCAAACATATTCCGTCTTTTAAATAAGTCCTCAATCGTTTTTGGCTGTAAAAAGGAAAGGCCAATTTTATCATTAAACTCAGTAAAGGTTAATTTTTCCGAGAGAACAGGATCATGCTGGAGATCATAAAGAGAAGCCTTGCTTTTGATGATTCCTTTAAATGCTGGGTGTTCTGATAATTTTTCATTAATTTGCTTTCCATCTATCCAGATGTTGGATTTTAATTGATTTATCCGATCTATAAATTGTTTTCCAGTAATCGCTCCCACTGTAACCCTCTCCTTAAAGGAGCCTTTTCATTTTTTAATTTGTCTAGCTAGTTCTATTTTATTGCCAACCCTATAAACGAGTTCTACCCAATTAATGTAAAATCAAATAAAGGGCGTTGCTTAGAGAATTCAGAAATTTGAGGGCCATTATGGTAAAATTCGAGCAAATATTAGTAGAAGCCGATACTCAATTGAAAATAGGGGATCTGTGGATAAGCAAAATCCCTTTTTGTTTTTAAATCAAAAACGTAAAGCGTATAGTTCATTTGTTGTAGCAAAAACTAAAATGTAAAATTAAAAATTAAGGAGATAAATCGAATGACGAAATTATTGTACATTACAGCTCATCCTCACGATGATACTCAGTCTTACAGCATGGCAGTTGGGAAGGCATTTATTGACTCATACAAGGAAGTCCATTCAGACCATGAAATTATCAATTTAGATCTATACAAAGAAACGATCCCCGAACTTGATGTTGACGTTTTTAGCGGTTGGGGGAAATTGAGAAGCGGTTCAGGGTTTGATGAACTTTCAGCTGATGAAAAAGCTAAGGTTGGTCGACTCTCCGAGCTATGCGATCAATTCGTTTCTGCAGATAAATATGTGTTTGTCACACCTTTATGGAATTTTTCTTTTCCGCCGGTTATGAAAGCTTACATCGATGCGGTATCAGTAGCTGGAAAAACCTTTAAGTATACGGAACAAGGTCCTGTAGGTCTTTTAACCGAGAAAAAAGCCCTACATATTCAAGCGCGCGGCGGAATTTATTCTGAAGGGCCAGCAGCGCAGATGGAAATGGGTCATCGCTATCTAGAGGTTATCATGCAGTTTTACGGAGTACCATCCTTTGAAGGATTATTTGTCGAAGGACATAATGCAATGCCGGATAAAGCGCAGGAAATAAAAGAAAAAGCCATTGCTCGTGCGAAGGATATGGCACATACTTTTTAATAATCCAAAGCCCTTAGTTCATTAAATTTAGATCATAATTCCTAGGATTATTAGTCCGTTATAAAGGGCTAATGATCCTTTTCTATTTACCTAATTTATTGGATGACAAAATGGGGTTTAAAGAATTCATGTCTAAAGCGTTTAGAAAAATAATGTCTGGATCCGACATCCCATGAATATCTAATCACATTTGGATAAATCTACCTTTGTATTTTTTATATTGAAGTATGTAGAAATTTTGAATATCTTTTCCTTTTATTAACATAATACCTAAAAAGGGAGGCTATTCTTGATGAAAAGATTGCAATTTAGAAATAAATCTTTACCGGATCATTATTTCATACAAACAGAGCTATCATTTTCATTAGATGAAAATTTGTCTCTTTTGCAAACTACATTTGCTGATTGTGATGATTTTATCTTTCAAATGGTTAATTTCGATCATATACGGGGATGTATTTTCTATTTATCAGAAATGGCAAGTGATCATGCTCTGAATGAAATAGAGCAGGGTCTCACTAATTCCCGTGGTCTGTTGAAGAAGGGGTCTTCCGATGATATTCGAGTATCTATTCGTAATTGTTTCCCGTTTAGCAATATAAATAATGTTAAAAATTTGAAATCCGTCATTGACCATATTTTGACCGGGAATACGGTGTTGTTGGTTGATCAAATGGATCATGCCTTTTTGTTTTCTACCGTTAAAGAAGCAGGAAGGCAGGTGCAAGAACCACCATCAGAATCCTTAGTAAGAGGGCCGAGAGAAGGATTTGTGGAAAATATCGGAACAAATTTGATGCTAATTCGCAGGAAGTTGCGAAATCCTTCACTTAAGGTGAGACATTTACGAGTAGGAAGGCAGACCAATACAGAGTTAATAGTGGTTTATATTAAGGGGATAGCTGATGAAAAGGTGGTAGAAGAAGTAAGCAGGAGGCTTTCTCTTATTGATATTGATGGGATCTTAGAAAGCCATTATTTAGAATCAATAATTGCAGACTCAAGATGGTCTCCTTTTCCAACTGTATATAGCACGGAACGTCCGGATCGGGTATGTGCAAGCTTGCTAGATGGTAAGGTTGCAATTTTAACGGATGGAACCCCATTTGTATTAACTGCACCAGCTGTCTTTGTTGAATTTCTTCACTCGAATGAAGATTATTATAATGGATCTTTAATCGCTACATTTACCCGCTGGATTCGGTTATTGGGGCTTTTCGTTACACTCATTCTTCCAAGTTTTATCTTGGCCATGACCACGTTTCACCAGGATTTGCTTCAAACTCCGCTATTGATTAATATCGCGGCAAGTCGGGAAGGTTTGCCATATCCGGTTTTAGTAGAAGCCATATTCATGTTTATAACGTTTGAATTGGTCCGAGAGGCCGGACTTCGGATGCCAAAAGTGTTTGGTGGTGCAGTTACTACTATATTAGGGCTTGTATTAGTCAGTCAAATTGCTGTTCAAGCAGGGATTATCGGGCCAGTAATGGCTATTTCTGTCTCAGTGGCAGCCATGGTTTCGTTTATTTTACCAAACTATGCATTTCATCAAGTGATCCGAATATTAGGATTACCCATGCTGTTTTTAGCTGGATTTTTTGGATTTATGGGGATACTGGTTGGACTAATGTTTGCACTTGCACATTTAGTCAGTTTGCGTTCTTTCGGTGTTCCCTATTTTTCACCTATCTCCCCTGGTAGAAAAGAAGGATGGAAAGATGTGTTTATAAGGGCTCCATGGTGGGCAATCGAAACGCGCCAGCCTGGGTTGGACATAGAAAACATACGTCGTACAGGTCCTAATGAAGACAATCTTTAAAGGAAACTTAAAGAGGGTGATGCCAATGATAAAACATGATCTTGGGAGTACACGATGCTTTTTGTTATCTTTTATCCTATGTATAAGTTCCTTTACATTAACAGGTTGTTGGAGCAGCCGGGAAGCGAATGATCTTGCCATTTTAAATGTAGTTGGGATTGACAAAAATGAAGCTGGTCAATTTGAATTAACGGCATTAATTCCTAAACCGGAGAACAGACCTTACCAATCAACTTCCGGCAGCACAAAAGACAAGGAATTAATCCTCACAAGTAAAGGTAGGAGTTTGTTGGAATCAATGAGCCTTCTTGCTTCCTCCCTTTCAAAGGAAATCTATTTGGGACATGTTCAGGTTGTCATATTTGGGGAAAAAGCCGCAAGCGAAAGCATGAAAGAATCATTGGATTTTTTAAGAAGGGAAAATGGTTTTCGACCAAACATAAAATTATTGATCACGAAAGGGAAGGCTAGCGATATTATCAACAAACCTACACAGTTAAAAAACCCGTTAGGATCAGAAATAGTAACCTTCACCAAAACAAAGCGACGTACTATGTCAAGCATGGTTCAAAATCTCAGTCAATTTACTGAAGATCTCTCAATGAAAATGAAAGACCCATTTACTGGTGAGATTAGCGCAGCTGGTGACGAGGGAATACAGTTGGAGCAAGTTGTGTCTGGCAAAAATTATGTAAAAGATGCAAGCAGCCAGGATTCGCAGAAAAAAGATTCCGACATGAAACAAAATACAGATACATTCAGCATCCAAGGTACAGCTGTCTTCAAAAGAGATCACCTTATTGGATGGCTTGACAAAGACGAAACACGCGGTGTTCTTTGGGTCAATGGGAAATTAAAAAATGATGTTGTGATTTTGAGTTGTCCGAATGATGATAGTGGAACCATTAGTTTACAAATTAACCAAACTAGCTCCGAAAGTACTCCTCGGATCGTAAATGGTAAACCAAAAATGAGCGTAACGATCAAGGTAGATGGAGATATCGGACAAATTACTTGTCAGAATGTAAATTTGAGTTCAGATGAAATGGAAAAGATAAATATGAAGTTAAAAGATAAAATTAAGCAAGAGGTAAATCATACATTTGTCAAAGTAAAGCAAGAATGGCAAGCAGATGTTTTTTACTTTGGAGAGTCCATCTATCGCAAATACCCAAATGAATGGAAAGATATTTCTTCGGGGTGGAGAAGCGGCGGATTAAAAGAGATGCCGGTTCAGATGAAAGTCATTACCAATATTTCACGTTATGGACTTCGGGAAAGGTGAAGATATGAATATTTTTCTATGTCTTTTATTTATTATTCTGGTTCTTGGTTCTGCTGGTCTCCACGTGTACTATATTTGGAAACAGAAAGAGTATAAAATTTTAGCGGTTCAGCTAGGAATTATCGGTTTGACCATTGTTGCCGGGGTGCTGGCGATTTATAAAGTTCAGAATGTGTTATCCATAGCAAAATTATTAAATCTTTTATCCCCCCTATAAAAATAGAAAGTAGGAGAGCGTTATGGGCGAAAAAGGACAAATCAGCAATGTTCAGGCAGCCATGCTTGCCATCACCTCTTTAACTATCATTGGACACTTGATTTTGCTCACCTTAGTACTAGATCAAAGTAAGCAAGACGGTTGGCTTGCCGGAATCGTTGGTTCTATTTTGAGTTTAATTGGAATCCTAGCCCTGTCGAAATTGGCTCAACGTTTTCCTGGGCTTTCCTTGATAGAAATTCTCTTTCAACATTTTTCATGGATTGGGAAAATATTGGGGATTATCTATTTGCTCTATTTTTATATAATGGCCGTTTTAGGGGTACGATTATTTGGTGAAGCCTATAAAATTATTATGGAAGAGACTCCTTTATGGGCCTTCATCTCTGTCATTCTTTTATTAACTGCCTTTATAGTTTACTTAGGATTAGAAACATTGGCACGAATTAACCAAATTATGCTGCCAGTCCTAGTATTGGCGGCTGTATTTGTTGTATTTATGACCTTTCAAAATGACAAGGACTATGGAAACCTTCTCCCCATCATGGGCAATGGTGTTTTCCCTGTTGTAAAAGGATCCATATCCATAATGGGATGGTTCGGAGAATTTGTTGTTTTAGGCATGGTTCTGCCATATGTAAAGCACCCGGAAAAACTAATCAAGACGGGTTTATATGCAGTGGGGATCACTTTGCTTTTCTTTTTGGGACCAATCACTGGGCCAGTTGCCTTATTTGGCCCTGATGAAGCGGCAAATATGTCATTTCCTACCTTTACAGAGGTTCGTTATATTGAGGCGGGGGAAGTTGTAAATCGATTTGATGCTATTGCGATTTTATTTTGGACTGTTGGTTTAATGGTTAGGATTTCATTATTCTTTTATGGTCTTAGCCTTGGTACCGCACAAATACTCAGGATATCGACCTACCAGCCACTGATTGTTCCATTAGGATGGTTAATAGGTGTTGGGGCAATTTTTTTCTCTAAAAATTTCATTGAGTTAACAGAATTCTTATTTAAGACCTATGTACCCCTAAATATTTTAATGGGGGGAGTTCTGCCACTTCTTTTTATCCTTTGGGCTGTAGTAAGGCGAAAGAGAAAAGTACTGGTTAATGTGTAGGTTTGAAACTGATTTTATAAAAGTATAGTGAATGGAAAAGGGATATCGATGGATGTCCTTTTCTTATTTGCCGGAGCTCTTCATTAAAGACAAATAATAGAAAACCCTGTCAATCAACTGGTACTATTTTTAAAGCTGCTAGTAAAAAAATCAGTACTGTTAAAATATGTTTGTTTCGATAGTTAGTTTATAATTTGTAATTTTTTAATAACCTTCCCATTAGGTGCGGTGAACCTTACCATAAGTAAATGAGGTTTTCTATTAGAAGGGTTGGAAAATTATAAGTTAAAAAAATCAGGCGAATTTCTCACCTGATTTTTTATTGTACAATTGAATTATGAAACAAAGCGTCTTTTTTTTCCTTTTTCCTTTTCCATTCAACAAAAAAGAGATTTAAAGCAATTGAAAGGTAAACGGCTATCGGAAAACTGTTGGATGCATCCAAAAAAGCAGAGAATGGAATAACAGCAATTCTAAAGGTAACGAAAACCCATGTGATGGCATAACTACGTAAAATCCAAGTTTTATGTGAGGGGATTCTTTTCTGGAATCCCCGAAGGACTCCCATAGCTGTTGTCACAAGCCAAAAGGCATTCAATACGAGGAAGGCAATCATAGTTGACCTGCCGCCTGTAGAAAAAAGAGAAATGTAAGGTACCAGCAATACATTAATAAAAATGGTAAACCCATAAATTTTTCCTAAATTCCGATGTAGCTTTGGGTTTTTACGGCTCATTTTAGTCAATTGGAACGGACCGATTGCCAGTGCAATTGTACCAAGGATAATATGAGGATAGAAAAAAGCTTCCCAAATAGGCAAATTAAAGTTTTCGCCCTCCATTTTTCCTTTCACCATCGGTGCGTTTTCGGTCCCAATGACAAAAAACATCACGAATATATAAGCGCTGAATAGTAGAACTGTAACATAAAGCCCAATTACAGCAGGATTTACTTTTTTACTTTTTTTCACCAGCATATTCCTCCTAGTAATCTATATTCTTATGATCTTTTCGAAACATAGGTAAGGCACTTTTCTTAATGGAAATCTGATAGACCCTCTTTTTTGATAACCAGCTTTTTCATACATCTCAATAGCCGAACGGTTTTGGGAATACACATCCAATCGAATACTGGTATGCCCTTTTTCCAAAGCATATTCTTCAGCAAAGTTTAGCAGCCTTTTTCCTATTCCTTTACCTTGGTGGCAAGGATGGACAGCTAATCGATGAATAATTAATGGCCTGCCTGTATGATCTTCCCATTGAAGTTTCAAATACTGTTTGCTTTCTTTCGTATCGAGAACGATGGCACCAATCAGGTGATTTTCCATTTTCATTCCAAAAAAAGTTCCATTTTTTAAGTCCTTTTTCATAACAAAACTGTTGGGGTAGAAACGATCCCATTGATTAATACCCTTTCTTCTTAAATCAGAAGTGACTTCAGTATAAAATTGATTCACTTCGGGTAATTCTTGTAATCGAATTGCTACGAATTCCATGATCATCACCTCTTGCTCTAAAAAATAAACCGACAGTCGGTTTGTTTGAGGAACGGGAGAATCCTTATTCGGATTTTGCCCAACATACTTTATTTTTTAATCGAATAATCTATGATAGTGTTCTGATAAGTAATTTAAAAATATCACTTGTTGCTACTTGCTCATCTTCAGAAGAGGAAAGGATTTGCGTTACCCTAAGGCCATAGGAAAAAGTCATAAATAAGGTGGCCATTTTCTCTGCATCGATATTTGGGGGGATCACACCATTTTGTTGCCCCAACTCAATCCATTGAACACCTGTTGCCTTACTATACTGATAAACACTTTTTAAAATGCTTTTCACTTTTTCATCATCCTGGCTTAACAGGTATACGAATATTAGATTCCCTACATCATTTGAATTCTGTCGGGAATGGAAATATTGAGTGGCCATGCCAAACCGTCCCGCATCTGGGGCAGTTCCCATAGAATGAGTAATTAACTGATTAAATTTTTCATTCATTTGTTCTATTTTGGTTTTTAAAATAAGTCCATACAATTCATCTTTGCTAGCAACATAATGATAAATAGCCCCTTTGGAAAGACCCGTTCTTTCAATAATGTCTTTGAGTGTCGTATTCCTGCAGCCTTTTTCCAGAATAAGTTCCTCTGTTGATATTAAGATATTCTGAAAGCTTAGATTATCATGAGAAGTTGGATTAGACATTTTTTGTACCTTCCTTATTAAATTACTTGATGTATCATTTTTCATTTATTAATAAATCTAGACGGGTTTTTGCGTATCTGCGATAGATGACCGTCCATAAAATTGTGACCCCGAGCACGCTGTAGAAAATAATTTGTGAAACGGCTAAGAAAGCAGAAATCGAGAGTTCATACACAAGGATCGTTTTAATGACTGCCTCCGCTAATAGGGCAATTCCCCACACAGCTGTCATTAAGCGGATGACGAAGCGAAAATAGGAGAACTCCCAGTTATTCGCAAACTTGCTTTTCTGATCTGACTCATCCTTAGAACTGAATCTAATCGCAAAATGATAAATGAGCGGTTTGGAATAGAAGAGGGAACCAATAAAGATAAGGCCTAATATTCCCGTGACTAACGACTCTCTCATTAAAATCAATTTCTCGCTGCCGCCTAATAAAAACGCCAATAGACTAAGAATGAAGCCCGTCAGCATAAACAGTCCAAAAGCATCAAACTTTCTATATTTCACAATATGATATAGATTATCCAGCAGTGGGACCAGCGTTGCAAGGAGCAATGAAACAAAACTTGTGAAATAGTCCAGGAGTAAATTATAGACGACAACAGGTACGACTCCGTTTATTAAGATACTGACGATTATGGATTGAATGACCTTTCTTTTAGAGGATAGGGTCAATTTTATCACTCCTTACTTTCCTGTATTGTATTTATATCCCAATCATACAAACCGACGGTCGGTTTGTCAATTTGTTTCTTGAAAATTTTAACAAAAAAACTGCAAGGTATATTGGAGGCTACAACTTTACCAACATAACATGCAGTTTTTTTAATAAGTCTCATTTTGATTTTTGTAGTTTCTTTATTACCTTGTCACACCATTGTATATACATACGTTCATAAAGAATTCCATGCTCCACTACGTCCATACTTGAAGAAATTGGATCAAATTTCAAGTTAGGATCAAGCATCCCTTTAAGTTCCTCCATTTTGTCTAAATAGATGGATAATTTTTCAATATGTAGATTCCTTGCCTCTTCGATTCGAATCAACATCTTTTCTGGGTCGACTAACCATGTGTTATAAGCCTTAACAAGAAACTCATCCTTGATGGTAGCTATTTCTACAGGCTCAATTGTCCATTCAATCAATGACTCTTTTCCAGCTTGAGTAATTTCGTATACCTTCCGAGGTGGACGATAAGAGTCGTGTTCTACCTCTTTAAGACGTATCAAACCCTCTTCCTCCATTTTCGATAACTCTGGATAAACTTGATTATTATTCGCTTTCCAAAATGCTCCCATTCTCGTATTCATTTGTTGTTTTATATCGTATCCAGTTAATGGCTCACGCGCCAGTAAGGTAAGCATTGCTTTTCGTATAGAGCTCATAGAAATATCACCTATTCATTAATAATTTACGACCTATATACTATATCTTGTTTAAAATGAATATTCAAGTTCTTAACATAGGTTAGTATTAACATATGTTTTTATTGACATATAAATCCTATTTATGATACTTTTTACATGTGTTAAAAATAACCTATAGAATCATAAAGGAGAGATTATTGATGAAATTAATTTTCAATGATGACACTTTTTCTTTTGAACTGTTAAGAACGTTAAGTTACGCTCCATTCGGTGGAGCTGATATCGGTGAATGTCTTGCTACAGCGTATCGGATTAGAGAAGGGGATATGGAAAGTTGGTATACAGAATGGTATAAAACAGCTGAACGTGTTTTTGCATATGGTGAAGAAAGTTTGGAGCGTGGAAAATTAGTAAATGCAAAGGAAAATTATTTACGTGCCTCTAACTACTACCGGACAGCTGAATTTTTCCTGCATGGAAATCAACAAGACCCACGTATATTGGATACATGGGGGAAAAGTCGTCATGCCTTTCACAAAGCCATTAAGTTACTAAATATTTCTGTTGAGAAAGTAGAAATTCCCTATGAAGATACCACTATCCCTGGTTATTTTTATAGTGTAGATAAAAAAATTCGACCAACATTACTAGTACATGGTGGATTTGATTCAACAGGAGAGGAATTATATTTTGAAGTGGGGGTATCGGCCCTTGAACGAGGCTATAATTGTTTAACCTTTGAAGGACCAGGGCAAGGATCAGTGATTCGTGAACAAAAAATTCCTTTTCGTTATGATTGGGAAAAGGTTGTCACACCTGTTGTCGATTATTTGGTAACAAGGTCAGAAGTTGATACGAAAAAAATAGCCCTATTAGGAATTAGTCTGGGTGGATATTTAGCACCACGTGCTGCTGCCTTTGAACACCGTTTAGCTGCATGTATCGCCAATGATGGGTTATTTTCCAATCAATTCCGTGAAATGGGGAGGAAGTTTTACCAAGGAAGCGAAGAGGAGTTTAATAAGCCAGCATTTATGGAGGAGTTCGTTCAATTTTTAATGAGACAAAGTACGAATGTTCAATGGGCTATTGAAAATGGAATGTTTACCTATGGAGCTTCGTCGGTTATAGACCTTATTGAGAAAACAGATGCCATCACACTTGAGGGAGTGGCCGATAAGATAAAGTGCCCAACATTAGTTTGTGAGGCAGAAGCCGATCACTTTTTTGCCGGACAGCCAAAGATGCTTTATGATGCTTTAACCTGTCCAAAGACATTTTTAAGTTTTACTGCTGAAGATGGTGCAGAGGAACACTGTCAATTTGGGGCACTTGTTTACTTTAATCAACGAATGTTTGAATGGTTAGATGAGACATTGAATATAGAAAGTGGCTTGAATAATCAAACTACCCTTTCTGCTTTATAAAAAAAGTTACTAATACTATTGTGGAGACTGGACAATCTATGAAAACATTAAAATTAACTACTATCTTAGATAACGACGAAATGGTGGTTGCAGGTTTGCTGAATGTTTTGAACAACTCCCACAAGTTGAGAGAGCATTATTTACGTCAATCGATAAAAAAGTGATGTTAAAGGAACTGGCTGTTGAACTTAAGAACATGACCAATTCAAGAGTGATAAAAAATACGATTGAAAAGTATTTAAGTTACAGATTTTAAAAAAACAAGGGTTTTTATAGTTAGGAGAAATGGAAAAACCTCATTTAGATTCGTCACGGTGAACCGTACCATAAGTAAATGAGGGTGGTTAAATGAATAACCTTATATAAAAGGCTTATCTGTATACTCAAGATAGCCTTTTTTAATATTATTAAAATAGGTTGAGATTATTGTGGAATATCCTACCGATTTCTTAAGCGATAGATGGGCTTCAAACCAAATCTAAATACAGTTAAGTCCAAAATAAAGTATAAAATAAGGACTGAATGGGGGGATGATATTGGCTATTTTTCAGTACGAAGTTTTTTTAGCGGTTGTTGAAAGCGGCAGCTTTACAAAAGCCGGCGAAAAACTGGGGTTGTCTCAATCAGGAGTTAGTCATAACATTTCAACACTTGAAACAGAATTAGGAATTATATTGCTTAGGCGTAATCGAAACGGAATATCTTTAACTGATGCGGGAGAGCGAGTTTTACCGCATATTCGTAAGCTCATTTATCATGCGAAATTGCTTGAGCAGGAAGCAGCACTTATACAAGGAATCGAAGTAGGAAAAATTAAAATTGGTACTTTTCCCAGTTTTTCATCTAGATTTCTTCCAGGTCTCATTCGTAGCTTCAACAATAAATATCCTGGCATCCAAATAGAGTTATATGAGGGCGGCTACGACGATATCAAAGATTGGATCACATCAGGAACGGTTGATATTGGTTTTTTAACGATTCCAGTTAAAGAATTTGATACCATTCCATTACTAAAAGACGAATTATTTGTTTTAGTACCTGAAAATCATCGATTGAACACGCTGAAAACAGTTAAAGTCAAATCAATTCATAATGAATCATTTATTATGCCAAAAGCAGGTTGCGATATTTTAATAAAGAGGTATCTAAGAGAAAATAATGTACATCCTAATGTTATTTTTGAAATAGAGGATAACAATACCATCATTTCTATGGTTCAAGAAGGGCTGGGGATCACTATTATCCCAGAAATGGTCATACCGAAAAATATTCAAAACATGAAAAGGATTCCATTAGAAACGGTTTTGTTTCGTGAAATCGGCTTAGCGTTAAAATCTTTTAAGCAAGCGGCTCCTTCCATAAAGAAATTTATCGAGACCATAAAAGAACAATTTAAATCAGACCAGCTTGAATAAGAGAAGTCCTTAGGAAGGATCTTCATTCAAGCTGTTATGTTTATATCGTTAGGATACCGCGAATGGTGATGGTTGCTGCCCCAGCTACCTTAATGACTGCTTCTAACTCATTCGGAATGACAGTCGCGTAAAGCATTCCAGGTCTTCCAACCGCATCGCCTTGGGCTATTTTAAGGTGTGTCATCTCACTTTGAGGTATAACACTTTCTAAGTAGAGGAAACCAGCTAATGCTCCGTTTGCTGCCCCTGTAACAGGATCCTCTGCTATGCCAATACCCGGTGCGAAATCTCTGGTATATAAATCACAATCTTTCGAGGTGTTAAAAGTATAAAGGTGTGTCGTGCTGATATTATGTTCTTTATTATGCTTCCCTAAAGCCGTTAAGTCTGGCATCGCATTGTCAATGTACATTTGATTTTTCATAGGAACAAGCAAATGCCAGTTTCCGGTACTCGCCAGTTTGATTGGATAGGTTGGGTCTATACTTTCAGTTTTGACGCCGATTAAATGACTAAGCTCTTCCAGATCAATTGTGAAATTTTGCGTTTTTGGAGTCACTTGTGTCATCTCCACATTAATTATGTTTCCATTTTTTTCTTTATGCCATACAACCGGTATTTTACCTATATTGGTTTCTAAGACAATCCCTTCTTTTTTCTCTGATAGACCAAACTCAGTTGCTAAAAGCCAGGTTAACCCAACAGTTGCATGCCCGCAAAAGTTGATTTCTTCACTAGGAGTATAGTATTTCACTTTATAATCAACGTCCTCGTTATTTGAAGGAAGTAAAAAAACGGATTCCGGTAAATTTAATTCTTTTGCGATACTTTGCATTTCATCTTCCGTTAATTTTTCTGCATCTAACACGACACCCGCTGTATTACCTCCAAATTTTTCTGTTGTAAATGCATCAACATGATAAATTCTTATTTCTCTCATCATATTAACTCCTTTCAAACATTTATTTCATACCTCCATACTATTCGCTGATGATGCATTAGTAAAATGAATCTTTTTTATGTAATAAATCGAAAATACTAATGAATAAAAAGCTCTTTTAGATTTTTTCTGGAACAGTTTCATA